>CBHWAL010000408.1:0-4680 GCA_966111495.1 uncultured Achromobacter sp.
TTACCTGCAGCACGGCCTGGGCGCGCGCGACGATGCCACGGCGATGCAGTATCTGGTGCCCAACTGGAAGTTCGACAACAAGCGGCCTTGCATGGTGCGCTGATCGGTCCCGTGCCGGTGACGGCGCAGGGTAGAGGGCGCGGGGCAGGGGCCTACCTTGCCCCCGCTGCCTCCAGCGTGTGGGACAGGCAATAGATTTCTGACCAGGCCGGGGCATCACCCGTCAGCGCGCGCATCTGCGCCGAGTTCAGGATGTCGCCGTCGCAGGCCGTCACCGCGTTAATCGCATAGCCGTTGACGATGTAGATCCAGTCGGCCGCGCGGTCCTTCCCGCCGCGTATTTTCTGTTCCGTGGTGGCGTTCAGCGACGGCGTGTCCGTCACGATCAGATGCGCGCCGGACAATCCCGGCTGCACCGCAGCGGCCGCAGCATGCGTCTTCAGAAGCGCATGCAACGCTTCCTCCGATCCCGGCCGTGGGGACAGGCGGATGGTCAGCGCATACCTGGCCAGACCGCCGCCGGCGCTTTCCACCACGCGGCACTGGCTGCGGATCATGTTGCGGTGCTGCGGCATGAGCTTGGTGGACCACGGCGTGGGGGCGTTGAGCCGCTCGAGGTAGCCAGGGGAGACCAGCGTCTCGTACGCGTCCAGTTCGTACATCACGAAGAATCCTTCGCCGCCGTGCGCACTGGTCCAGCGCGTGCCGCGCAGAAATCCGGGAACGCCCATGCGCTCCGGAAAATGCTCATGGGTATGCCAGTCTTCGAACTCCGCGCGCCAAGCCGGCGCAATGTCCCACCACATTGCGATTGCGGCCTTTCCGAGCATGCCCATGGTCAGTTCTTGGCCCGCAGCGCGGCAAGTTCCGCGGTGACCTGCTGCATGACGTCGGGCCCGATTTCACCCGCGAACTTGTCCACCACCGGTTTGACGGCGCCGCGCAGGCGCTCGACTGCTTCCGGCGTCAAGGTGTTGACCTGCATGACCTTGCGCAGATCGTCGATGGCCACTGCTTCCTTGGCCTGCGAGATCCGCCGTTCTTCCGCCTTGGCCTCGGCGGCCGCTTCCAGAATGATCTTGCGCTCGGTTTCCGACATGCTGTCCCACGTCTTGCGGCTCATCAGGAACGGCATGCCCGTGTAGATATGGCGCGTCAGCGACAGGTATTTCTGCACTTCCGCGAACTTGGCGGACAGGATCACGCCCACCGGGTTGTCCTGGCCGTCAATGGCCTTGGACTCCAACGCGCCGTAGACTTCGCCGAACGTCATGGGCACCGGGTTGGCGCCCAGCGTCTTGAACATGTCGATGTAGACGGGGGCCGCGATGACGCGCATCTTCAGGCCTTGCAGGTCTTGCGCCTGCGCGATCGGGCGTTTGCTGTTGGTCATGTTGCGAAAGCCCAGGTCCCAGATGCCCAGGCCAATCAGGCCGTGATCGGACAGGCCATTCAAAAGGCGCTGGGCAACGGGCCCGTCCGAAACGGCGTACGCCTCGCGAGCGTCGTTGAACAGGAACGGAAGGTCGAAGACCATGAACCGCTTGTCGATGCCGGCCAAGAGGCCCGTGGCCATCGAGGTGAAGTCCAGTGTGCCCCCGCGAACGGCCGACAGGTTCTGGGGATCACCGCCAAGCACCGCGTTGGCGTAGATCGACACCTTCATCTTTCCGCCGCTTTTCTCCGCGACCAGATCGGCAAATTTCTGCGCGCCCTGACCCAGGGGATGGTCCGCGGCCAGGCTGAACGCGAACTTCATCGTGCGCGCCTTGATGTCCTGCGCGGCTGCGGTTCCCGTCACGGCAAGGCAGGCCAGGACGGTGGCTGCCGCATTCACGGCGATGCGCAAGCACGTTTTCTTTGAAATCATCACAAGCACCTTCTTCGGTTGTCGTTGGCAAAGGTCCGGTTGATGCAGCTACGGCAGCGGGCCATCGTGTGAATACCCGGCTGCGAGCATAGGGCATAATTTTGAATGCCGTTCAAAATTTGATCGAATTCAAAAATTGAACGATTTCATGGTCGGTCACCCGGAGAGCGCGATGAGCGGGGCAATCGAAAAGACACTGGCATTGCTTGAATACCTGGCTGCGCATCCGGACGGGGCGAACCTGGCCGACATTGCGGACGACCTGCACCAGCTGCGCAGCGGATGCCACCGGACCCTGCATGAACTGATGAAGTTCGGCTACGTGCGCCAGACATCCGTGCGCGGGGAATATGCGCTGACGACCAAGCTTGCGTCGATGGGCTTGAGTTTCCTAAGCCGCTCCGGTGTGATCGACATCGCCCAGCCGGTCATCGACCGTTTTGCCGCGGCAACCGGCGAACTCGTGCGCCTGGCCATCGTCGACGGCAAACGCTTGACGCTGGTGGCCACGGCGCAAGGCGCGAAATCCGGGCTGCTCTACGACCCGGACATGGGCATCGACCTGCGCCTGTCGTGCAGCGCGGCCGGCCACGCGTGGCTGATGACGTTGCCCGAGGACCAGGCCATCGCTTACGTCACCGAACAGGGGCTGGGAAAACCGCGGGACTTCGGGCCGAACGCGCCCACGTCGATACGGGCGTTGCTGGCCAGCCTGGACGCGCATCGGCGCCGCGGCTACAGCATTCTGCAAGACGTTTACGCGGCCGGCATGAGCGCGATGGCGGCGCCCATCCGGCGTCCCGGGCATCAAAGCACCGGCATCCTGGTGGTGGCAGGTCCGTCGCAACGCTTGACCGTTAAAGCCATGGAGAAATTCGGGCCGGCGCTGCTGCGCGCGGCAAGCGAGCTGGCACAGGCCGGAGATGCCTCGCCGCTGCTGCGCTCGGCGCGCATAGGCACCTGGGGAAATGGCCCTGCGCGGGGTGAAGATCCGCCTGCGGATTAATCCGCAGACGCTTCGTCTCCAGAATTGCGGCCCTGCATCGGAAAGCGCGTCCTGAACATTGGTGATGCCAGGCTGGCCAGCGCCAGTTCCTGCGCGGCCGCCAGCAGGTCGGGACCCAGCGTTTCCATCCGCGCTTCGGTCAGACGCATCGCCGGACCGGCGATGCTCAACACGCCGATGGCCGCTTCACCCTTGCGCTGCACGGGCGCGGCCATGGCGGTCATGCCCGGCGCGAACACTTCGTTGATCATCGCGTAGCCGCGCTTGCGGCCGGCCTGAAGCATCTTGGTCAGCGCGGCGATGGTGGTGGGGGCATTGGGACCGTATTCCTCCGGAGACCCGAAGCCCTGGCGTGAGACCAGATCCAGCGCGCGTTCGTCGGTCATCGTCAGCATCCACGCGTGACCGGAGGCGCTGCACGACAGCCTGGCTTCGGATCCCATCTCGGGGTCGTAGCGCAGACCGTGACGCGCGCCCTGCGCCTTCGCAACCCAGGTCAGCCGCTCTTCGTTATCCACGATGGCTAGCCGCACCAGTTCGCCGGAGATGTCCGCCAGGCGATCCACCAGCGGCTGGGCGATGTCGACGATGCCTGTCGCCGCCAGGTAGCTCAACCCGATCGAAGCGACCCGGGCCGTCAGCGCGTAGTCGCCGTGATCCCGGATCTGGCGCACATAGCCGCAGCGGCAAAGATCTGTCAGCAGACGATGCGCGGCACTCTGCGGAATCTCCAGTTGCTGTGCAAGTGAAGCGAGGGGCACGCCTTCGGGTCTGGAGGACAGGTACTCCATGACGGCGAGCGCGCGTTCGAGGACTCCGGCCATGTCATCTCAAGAAGTAGTGGGGTGATGGATGATAACCCTAGGTGGAAAACTATTCCACTCGGAATTACATTCCACTACCGAGTCTTGCCAGACATCTAAAAAATTCCAAATAACACCGGAGACAACGATGAAGACCAGCCTTTTCCGCTTTGCATTGACGGCGGCCTTGTGCGCAAGCGCCATGACGGCCGCCGCGCAGGACATCCAGGAACGCACGATACGCTTTGGCCATCTGAACAACACGGATCACCCCGTCAGCGCCGGGGTGCAGAAGTTCACGGAACTGGTGGCGGCCAAGAGCGGCGGAAAGCTGAAGGTGAAGGAGTTTCCCGCCTCGCAGCTTGGCAATGAAATGCAGCAGCAGTCCGGGCTGCAGGGCGGCGTGCAGGAGATGTCCGCGCCGGCCTCCACGTCGCTGGCGGGCATCGTCAAGGAGTTCGGGCTGATCGATCTGCCGTTTTCCGTGACCGACTTCGGCCAGGCGGACGCGCTGCTGGACGGCCCGCTGGGCCAGGCGCTGATCGCCAAGCTGCCCGAAAAAGGTCTGGTCGCGCTGGGATTCTGGGATCTGGGCTTTCGCAACGTGACGAACTCCAAGCATGCCATCGGCAAGCCGGAGGACCTGGCGGGCCTGAAGATCCGCGTGATTCCCAACCCCGTTTTCCTCGATACGTTCAAGGCGTTCAAGGCCAATCCCGTGCCGATGCCCTTTGCGGAGCTGTACGGTGCGCTGGAGTCGCGGGCGGTCGACGGCCAGGAAAATCCCTATTCGGTGATCCTGTCCAACAAGTTCTACGAAGTGCAGAAGTTCGTCAGCGCGACCAACCACGTGTATGCCGCGAATATCGTGCTGGTCAGCAAGAAGTTCTGGGACAAGCTGTCGCCCGCCGAGCAGAAGATCCTGCAAGAGGCCGCCATTGAAGCGCGTGGCTACCAGCGCCAGGTCAGCCGGGCCGCCGCCCAGAAGGCCGTGACGGAAT
>CBHWAL010000409.1:0-4678 GCA_966111495.1 uncultured Achromobacter sp.
GACGGCCACCGCAGGCCCGCGCTTTTACGAAAGCGCCGGCGCGCAGTTGCCCACCGCGCTGGACCGCCAGTTTGCGGGACACATCGAACCCGCGTTCCGGCAGGCCGGCAAGCTGCTGCGGGCGCGTGGCGTCCAGGTCTACAACCTGTCGCTGTTGAGCCGCCTGGGCGACGACATATTTGAAAAGCGGCATTGGAGTTGTTTGCTAAAAGCCCCCTCCCTACAACCGCCGACGAGACCTGAATCATGAAGATCCTCTACACCAATTTTCACCAGGGCGATGGCGGCGGTCACACGACGTACGTGATGTCGCTGGCGCGCATCCTGTGCCAGAAATCGCAGGTCATGGTCGGCGCGCCGCGCAAGAGCCGGCTGCTGGCCGAAGCCGAGGCCCTGCCCGGCCTGCGCACCGTTGACCTCGAATTCAAGGGCAGCCTTTTCGAACAGCTTGCCGCGCTGCGCCGCCTGCGCCATCTGGTGCGCCAGGAACAGTTCGACGTCATCCACGTCAATGGTTCCGCCGATCACCGGCTGTGCATGCTGGCCACCATGGGCATGGGACGTAAACGCCCGTTCATCGTGTACACGCAGCACAACGACCGCGACGCCAACAGTCTGGGCGTGCGCGTGCGAGCCAAGTGGGGCACCAACCGCGTCATCTGCGTGTGCAGCCACACGTTCCGGCGCATGCGGCAGTCGGTGTTCCGCAATGAAGATCTGCGCGTGGTGCACAACGGCGTGGACACCCAGAAATACCGTCCGGCCTGCCGCACGGAAACCGTCAACGCGCGCACGCGCTTTCTGCCGCCCGCGCTGCGTGACCGGCTGGTGATCGGCAGCAATGCTGGCACGGCGGACTACAAGAGCTGGATCGACATGGTGGCGGCCGTGTCCCTGCTGCCCGCCGGGCAGCGCAAGCAGGTCGCCATCCTGATCGCCGGCGCGATGCCGGGCGATGACATGCTCAACCAGGTTGCCGAACTGGGCATGCAGGATCAGGTGGTCTTCACCGGCATGCTCGACAACGTCGAGCCGGTGCTGGCCGCGCTGGACGTGGGGTTTGTGCTGTCGTCCCGGCTGGAGACGATTTCGTTCGCGTGCCGCGAGATGATGGCCGCGGGCAAGCCAGTCATCGTGACGAGCGTGGGCGGCCTGACGGAGAACGTCACCGAAGGGCGCAATGGCTGGATCGTGCCGCCCGGGGCCCCGGAATCGGTGGCCCGGACGCTGTCGGACATTCTGGCAAACCGCGGCGTGCTGCACGCCATGGGCGTGGATGCACGCAGCACGGCGCTCAAGGAGTTCTCGCTGGCGACCTTCGTCGGCAATACCGAACGCGTCTACCGCGAGAACGCTTACGTCAGTAGTGGATCACCGTCCGGATCGACTTACCTTCATGCATCAGATCGAAGGCTTCGTTGATACGGTCCAGCGGCAGCGTATGGGTGACGAAGGGGTCCAGATCGATCTTGCCGCTCATCGCGTCCTCGACCATGCCCGGCAGTTGCGTGCGGCCCTTGACGCCGCCGAACGCTGAACCGCGCCACACGCGGCCTGTCACCAGTTGGAACGGACGCGTGCTGATTTCCTGACCGGCGCCGGCCACGCCGATGATGATGCTCTCGCCCCAACCCTTGTGGCAGCATTCCAGCGCGGCGCGCATCACGTGCACGTTGCCGATGCATTCAAACGAGAAGTCCACGCCGCCGTCGGTCAGTTCGACGATGACCTCCTGGACGGGCTTGTCGTAGTCCTTGGGGTTGATGCAGTCGGTCGCGCCCATGGCGCTGGCCAGCACGAACTTGTTCGGGTTGGTGTCGACCGCGATGATGCGGCCGGCCTTGGCCTGCACCGCGCCCTGGATCACCGCCAGGCCGATGCCGCCCAGCCCGAACACCGCGACGGTGTCGCCTTCCTTGACCTTGGCGGTGTTGTGCACCGCGCCGATGCCGGTCGTCACGCCGCAGCCCAGCAGGCAGACTTTTTCATGCGGGGCCGCCGGGTTGATCTTGGCCAGCGAGATTTCGTTGACGACGGTGTATTCGCTGAACGTCGAGCAGCCCATGTAGTGATAGAGCGGCTTGCCTTCGTAGCTGAAGCGCGACGTGCCGTCGGGCATGACGCCCTTGCCCTGCGTGGCGCGCACCTTCTGGCACAGGTTGGTCTTGCCCGACAGGCAGAACTTGCACTCGCGGCATTCGGCCGTGTAGAGCGGAATGACGTGATCGCCGGGTTTCAGCGAGGTCACGCCTTCGCCCACTTCCACCACCACGCCCGCGCCTTCATGGCCCAGCACGGCAGGGAACAGGCCTTCGGGATCGTCGCCGCTCAGCGTGAAGGCGTCGGTGTGGCAGACGCCCGTGTGCGTGATCTGCACCAGCACTTCGCCGCGCTGCGGGGGCGCGACGTCGATTTCAACGATTTCCAGGGGTTTGCCGGGGCCGAATGCGACTGCTGCGCGTGATTTCATAGCGATGCTCCACGTAGAGGGGGTTATTTCAGATAGGAACGGACGATGCGCATGAGGTCATCGATCTGCGATTCGGTCTCGGGCCTGGGGTCCGGCGGACTTTTCTGAGCAGACTGCAGGAACGTTTCCCGCAGATGACTCTCCAGCACTTCGGCCATCAGGCCGTTCGTGGCCCCGCGCAGCGCCGCGAGCTGCTGCAGCAGCGCGCCGCATTCCGTGCCTTCGTTCACCGCGCGTTCCAATGCTAACGCCTGCCCTTGAATGCGGCGCAAGCGGGTGACAACGCGTTTCTTTTCTTCTGGGGAGTGCGGCACGGCAGGCTCCGATTCGATACAGGGGGGGAGTATACGGATTCCGGGGCGGTGCGTCCAGGCCACCTATAATTTCGCCCGTCTTCCGCTCGACCCAACAGGACTTATCCGTGGCCATGATTCCCTCCGACGTGCGGCTGTACCGGGCCGCGGACTATCCCCGCATGCCGTGGCGCAATGGCGGCGGCACGACGCAGGAGATTGCCTGCAATCCGGGCGGCGATACGGCGTCGTTCGGCTGGCGTCTTTCGCTAGCCGATGTGGCGCAGGATGGCGGCTTTTCTGCCTTTGGCGGCTACCAGCGCGTCATCACCGTGCTGGAAGGCCGCGGCATCGAGCTGACGGTCGACGGGCAGCGTCAGCCGCCGCTGGCACCGCGCATCGCGTACGCGTTTTCCGGCGATGCACAGGTGGCATGCCGCCTGCTCGATGGCCCGATCCGCGACTTCAATCTGATCTACGCGCCCAACCTCTGGCACGCCCGCCTGCAATGGGTGCGCGGCGCACAGCCCTGGGTATTTCACAGCAGCGCGACGAGCGTGCTGGTGTTCAATGCCGGCGCCGATCTGACGGTTGAGCGGGACGGCGCGCAGCATCGGCTGGCCTCGCGCTACGATTGCCTGCACGCCGAAGGGCGGGATGGGCTTGGCCAGTATCGCCTGAGCGCCGAGCACGGCATCGACGCGTGCGTGATTGAACTGTCGCCGCGCGCGGGCTGATGCGCGTCGCGTGGGGGGGGACAACGCGTCAGCGCCATCAACGCCACGACAACAGCGCATCGACGGCGCTTCGAGAAAAGGAGGGTGCATGCGGATCTGCATGATGGAAGGCCCGGCGGGGCTGATGCCGGAAGGCGCGAATTGGGAAGGCATCGCCGATCGCATCCACGAATTGGCGCCCGACCTGCTGGTCACCAACGAAATGCCGTTCGGACCCTGGCTGGCGGCGTTGCCGTCCTATGACACCGCGCTGGCCGCCGAGTCGGTGCGCATCCACGAGGCGGGTCTTGCCGCGTTGGAGGCGCTAAACGTACCTGCCATCGTGTCGTCCCGCCCCGTGTTCGCCGGCGAGCGCCTTGCCAATGAAGCGTTCGCGGTGCAGGACGGGCGCTATGCGGCGCTGCACCATAAACAGTATTTTCCGCAGGAACCGGGCTTTTTCGAGGCGGCCTGGTTTCACAGCGCGCGCGACGGGTTCGAGGTCGCCGACGTGGGCGGCATCCACGTCGGCGTGCTGCTGTGCACCGAGCTGATGTTCAACGAACGCGCGCGCCGCTATGGCCGAGACGGCGCCGAGCTGATCGTCGTGCCGCGCGCCAGCGGCGCGTCTAGCGGCCGCTGGCTGACGGCGGGCGCCATGGCCGCGCTGGTGTCCGGCTGCTATGTCGTCAGCTCGAACCGTGCCGGGCGCACGGCCGAAGGACAGGTGTTCGGCGGCGTGGCGTTTGCGTTTCAGCCGGGGGGCGAGCCCCTGGCGCAAAGCACCGATACGGAGTCCATCGTGGCGTTCGACGTGGACCCCGCCCGGTCGCGGGCGCAGCAGGCGCTGTATCCCTGCTACGTGAAGGAATAGTCCCGGGGACGGGCGCCTTGAACAGCGCCCGCGCCAGGGCATGCCGCCATCACGCCGGCAACAGCGCCGGTTGGCCGTAAGCGGGCACGGCCTCCTGCGCGGCGCCTTGTCCCTGCGCCGGCAGCCGGAATGCGCTGACCGCCGACTGCAGCCGCTGCGCCTGCGTTTCGAGCGACGACGCGGCCGCCGCCGCTTCCTCCACCAGCGCCGCGTTCTGCTGCGTCACCTGGTCCATCTGCGTGACGGCGGTATTGACCTGGTCGATCCCGGTCACCTGCTCGTTGGACGCAGTGGCGATGTCGTTCACCAGCATCGTCAGCCGTTC
>CBHWAL010000410.1:0-4664 GCA_966111495.1 uncultured Achromobacter sp.
GGGCCAGGATGCGCGCGAGGCGCCGGCTTTAGAAGCGCAGTGCATCCTGCGGCTTGTCGGGATCGAGCAGCAGCGCGCCGCTCACCATCACAAAGACGGGCACACACCAGCGCGCGGCGGAGTCATACAGATTGGCGGCCAGCCAGGCGCCACGGCCGTGGGCGGCGGGATCGCTGACGATGAGTGCGGCGCTGTGCAGCAGAACGACGGCCAGCGCCGCCAGCCATCGGGCTGAGTCCAGGCGGGCGTATCGGTCTTCGGTTTGAGGCATCGGGCTCCCTGAAATGATTCGGCGTTTGCGCTTTACGTTCGCGCCTTACCTTAGCAGCGGCATGGCGCCGATTTCTGTATCCAGGGGTTAGACCGCGCGTAAAAAACCGACAGGACCGGGACGGCGCTGTCGGGGAAAAGGTGCGCTCGCGGCAGGGCCGCGGGCGCACCGATCGCGGGCCGGCACTCCGCGAACGTTTTGTCACGAAACCGGCATGAAGGCAGGCTTACTGCAGAACGATGTTGGCCTGCTTGATGAGCTGCGACACGATGGGCTGCTCGGTCTTGATCTGCTTGTCCAGCTCGGCCGCCGTGCCCGAACGCGGGTCAATGCCCATGTCCAGCAGGCGCTTCTTGACCGCTTCGTCCTTCAGGGTTTCGGTCAGCGCGGCCTGCAGGCGCTCGACGACCGGCGCCGGCGTGCCCTTGGGCGCCACGAAGCTGAACCAGGCGGTCATGTCGAACGCGGGATAGCCTTGTTCGGCCAGCGTGCTCACGTTGGGCTGGGTCGCCAGGCGCGTGGGGCTCGTGATCGCGAAGACCTTGACCTTGCCGGCGTCGGCTTGCGGCATGCCGGTAGCCACCATGTCGAAGAACAGGTCCACGTCGCCGCTGATCAGGGCGGGCAGGGCCTGCGTGGCGCCCTTGAAGGGCACGTGCAGGATGTCGATGCCGGCGCGTTCCTTGAACAGTTCGCCGGCCAGGTGCGACGAGGTGCCCGGACCGAAGGTCGCGAACGTCAGCTTGCCCGGATTCTGCTTGGCGTACGCCACGACGTCCTGCGTGCTGTTGAACGGACGCTTCGGCGTGGACAGCAGGACCAGCGGGCCGACGCCGACCATGCCGATCTTGGCGAAGCTGTCGGGGTCGTAGGGCAGTTCCTTATACAGATAGCGGTTGGTCACCAGCGTCGAGTTGGTGGCCATCAGGATGGTGTAGCCATCGGGTGCTTCGCGCGAGACATAGGCCGCGCCAATGGACGTGCCCGCGCCGGCCTTGTTTTCCACGATCATGGACTGGCCCAGGTTCTTGGCCATCCGCTCGGCCAGGACGCGCGTCAGCACGTCGGTGGCGCCGCCGGCCGGGAAGGGCGAAATCACCTTGATCGGGCGGGCCGGATACGTGTCGGCCTGGGCACCCAGCGCGGCGGCGCTGAGCATCAGGGTGGCGAGCAGTTTGAAGCTGTTGCGAATCATGTTTTCCCCTTGAAATCGCGTGGTCAGAGTGGATCGCCGGGCCTGGCTTGGCTGACGCCCATGTGGTTCATGGCGCCGCTTGCCAGGTCTCCTTGGATGTTTTAAATTCCGGGATATGGAATTTAATTCTGTCTTTCGAAATAAACTATAAAAACGAAGCGTATATAAATGCAACCGTTTTCTGCCGGCAAGCGCATTGCCCTCCCGCCATCCAAGCCGGACCAGAAGCTTGAACTGAGTCTGCCCGCTCGCCGCAAGCGGTCCGCTGGCGCGGGCGAGGGCGCCAATTCCCCCGACTTCATCACGGCGCTGGCGCGTGGCCTGGACGTGCTGCGGTGCTTCCGCCACGGCGTGGCCGCGCTGGGCAACCTGGATCTGGCGCGCCTGACCGGCCTGCCCAAGCCCACCATCAGCCGCATCACGTACACGCTGACCGAACTGGGCTATCTGCGCTACCACCCCGACACGGGCAAGTATTCGCCCGGCTACGGCGTGCTGGCACTCGGGTTTGGTCTCCTTGCCGGACTCGAGGTGCGTGAGCTGGCCAAGGCGTCCATGTCCGATCTGGCGCGCGAGACCGGCGGCGCGGTGGCCCTGGGCGCGTTCGACGGCGACGCCATGACCTACGTCGAAGCGATCCACGGCTCGTCTGCGCTGTACCTGCGCCTGCCCGTCGGCTACCGCGCCACGCTGGACAGCGCCATGGGACGGGCGTACCTGGCCAGCCTGCCCGAAGACGAGTGCGACGCTGTCCTCGCGCGGCTGGACCAGGCCGCGCCGGCCCCGCAGGCCATTGCTCGGGCGCGCGCCGAACTGGCGCAGGCCGGCTGCTGCTGCGCCATCGGCGAATGGCAGTCCGGCATCAACGCCGTGGCCGTGCCGTTCACGTCCATCACGGGCGAGGGCGTCTTCGTCATGAGCTGCGGCGGGCCGGCCAGCCTGCTGGAAGCTTCGCATCTTCGGGACCGCGTGGCGCCCGCGCTCCTGGCGGCAGTGGCGGGCCTGGCGGGCACGCCGGCCTAGGGCACGGGGCGCATCCGGGCCGCGCTTGGCTATCTCGTACAATTCACGGATTAATCCACCCCCAAGTGCCCCGGAGGCCCGTTTGGCCAAACCCACTCAAGCTGATCCGCAGAACGACGATCGTCCCTTGCCCCAGGATTTCGAAACGGCCCTGGCCGAACTGGAATCGCTGGTCGCGGCCATGGAAGACGGATCGCTGCCGCTCGAGCAATCGCTGGCTGCCTACCGGCGCGGCGTGGCGCTCACGCGGGTGTGCCAGGATCGCCTGGCGCAGGCCGAGCAGCAGGTCAAGGTCCTCGAAGGCGGCCTGCTGCGGCCGCTGGATCCCGCGGCGCTGGACGACGAATAAGACACCGATGAAGCAAACTCAACTCGCTTTTTCCGAGTGGTTGCAAGGCCGTGCGCGACACGTCGAAGACGTGCTCGACGACCTTCTGCCGCCGGTGGATCAGCCACCTGCCCGGCTGCATGAAGCCATGCGCTACGCCGTGCTCGGCGGCGGCAAGCGCGTGCGCGCTGCCCTCGTCTATGCCGCCGGACAGGCCTGCCCCGTCAGCGGCAGCGTGCTCGCCATCGAGGCCTCGCTGGACCGCGCGGCGGCCGCCGTGGAACTGATCCACGCCTATTCGCTGATCCACGACGACCTGCCCTGCATGGACGACGACACGCTGCGCCGTGGCCGGCCCACCACGCATGTGCAGTTCGACGAAGCCACCGCCATGCTGGCGGGCGATGCGTTGCAGCCGCTGGCGTTTGAGCTGATCGCATCCATGCCCATCGCCCCGGCGCTCATCGTCCAGGCCACCCAGTCGCTGGCTCGCGCGGCCGGCAGCCAGGGCATGGCAGGCGGGCAGGCCATTGACCTCTTCAGCGTCGGCCGTGCGCTGTCGCGCGATGAACTGCAAATGATGCACGGCATGAAGACCGGCGCCATGCTGGCGTGCAGCGTGGCGTTGGGCGGTATCGTGGCGGGCGCCAGCTCGGCGTCGCGCCAGGCGCTGGACGCCTACGCGCAGGCCATGGGCCTGGCGTTCCAGGTGGTCGACGACATTCTCGACGTCACCGCGGACAGCGCCAGCCTGGGCAAGACGCCGGGCAAGGACGCCGCTGAAAACAAGCCCACGTATGTGTCCCTGCTGGGCCTGGACGAGGCCCGGGCCTTCGCCGAGGAACTGCGTGTGGCGGCGCTGGCGGCCTTGGCGCCGCTGGGCGACGCCGGCGCGCGACTGGCCCAGCTTGCCGACTTCATCGTTCTTCGAGACCGCTGATCCGAGATCAGCCCGGCCTTCTTGGTAGGCCGGGCCAACGAACCCCATAAAAGCATGACGACAGATTTACTGGACCGCATTCAATCGCCGGCTGACCTCAAGCGCCTGGATCGTCGCGAACTGAAAAAGCTCGCCGACGAACTGCGTGGCTTCGTGCTGGAGTCGGTATCCAAAACGGGCGGACACCTGTCGTCCAACCTGGGCACCGTCGAACTCACGCTGGCGCTGCACCAGGTGTTCGACACGCCGCATGACCGCATCGTGTGGGACGTGGGCCATCAATCCTATCCGCACAAGATCCTGACCGGACGCCGCGCCGGCATGGCCAAGCTGCGCCAGCAGGGCGGCATTTCGGGCTTTCCGAAACGCAGCGAGTCCGAGTACGACGCCTTCGGCACCGCGCATTCGTCCACGTCGATCTCCGCGGCCCTGGGCATGGCGGTCGCCTCGCGCAATGCGGGCGAACAGCGCCAGCACATCGCGGTGATCGGCGACGGCGCCATGTCCGCGGGCATGGCGTTCGAGGCCATGAACAACGCGGGCGTCACGCCCAACATCAACCTGCTGGTGATCCTGAACGACAACGACATGTCGATCTCGCCGCCGGTGGGCGCGCTGAACCGCTACCTGGCGCGCCTGATGTCGGGCCAGTTCTACGCCGCCGCCAAGAACGTCGGCAAGACCGTGCTGCCCGCCCCGATGCTGGAGCTGGCCAAGAAGCTCGAGGAACACGCCAAGGGCATGGTGGTCCCGGCCACGATGTTCGAGGAATTCGGCTTCAACTACATCGGCCCGATCGACGGCCACGACCTCGATTCGCTGATCCCGACCCTGGAGAACATCAAGAAGCTCAAGGGCCCGCAGTTCCTGCACGTGGTGACGAAGAAGGGCCAGGGCTACAAGCTGG
>CBHWAL010000411.1:0-4645 GCA_966111495.1 uncultured Achromobacter sp.
CCGGCCGCATGACGCGCGCGAACGCTTCTTCCCCCAACGCTTGTGTCAGCGAGTGAATACTCAGTGGCTCTTTTGGCGGGCACGGCGCTAGCGGATCCAGCAGGAGGTAAAGATAGTCGTCGAGTGCGCGCTCGTTACGGGCAAACCCTTGTACGGCGCTGCGCATCATCTGGCTCGCTCCAGCGACCTGCCGAAGCGGACGGCCGGCTCGGCAGTGGCCAGCTCCGGTTCAAGCGGGATCGTCTCGGACAGGCCTTCAGGCAGCGTGAATTTGACGACCTGAAAAGGCGCTTCGCCGAAGGGGATAGCGAAGTGCAGATCGGTTTGAGTTGGCATGGCGAGCTTCCGGTAGCGACGGCCCGCACGGGTCGTCCTTGGTGCCAAGTGGCCCTACCGCTTTTAGAAGCTGCCGATACTGCGTGTAAATCAGAGGAGTCTTATTGATGAACCAAATTGACTAAGAACACCACTGCTAAACACCATCCCGCGCCGTCGGCGCAATGTTAGGCGCGACGGCCCCCGTCACCGCAGCCTCCTTCACCCGCCCGATGAACTTCCATCTCAACATCACCGCCGCCGCAGCAATCACCGCTGCCACTGCTGCGGACGCCATCATTGCCGCGCGCACGCCCTGCCATTCGATGACGAACGCATACGCAACTGGCGCGGCGGCGGTGAGTAGGAAGCTGGGGATTAGCAACGACCCGACCAATGCGCCGTAGCTGCGGAAGTCAAAGAGTGCCAGCGGCAGGGTCCCGCGGGTGATGGTCATGAGGCCGTTGCAGGCGCCGTAGAGCAGGGTGAAGGCGGCAGTGGCGTAGAGGTTGCCGCGGGAGGTTAGGGCGAGCAAGAAGCACAGAGGAAAGGCAAGAGCTACCGCCAGGTTGAGCGTCAGCGGATGCAGGCGGGCGCCGACGAGGACGTCGCCTAAACGGGCGGCGAATTGGCCGATGCCCCATAGGGCGGCAACGGTGACGGCGGCGGCGGTTGCCAGGCCCAGGCCGGTGAGCAGCGAGAAGAGGTGGGCGGCGTTGCCGGCGGCCAGGAAGTTGGTCAGCATCGCCATGACGGCGTACAGGATACCGGCCAGGCGGCGTTCGGCGCTGGTGCGGGTGAGGCCGGTCGAGGCCTTGCCGGGGTCAGTAGTGGATGCGGTGTAGCGGCGGCGGGGCAGGGCCAGGTAGAGGGGGACGGTGGCCAGCGCGAGCGCGGCGTAGACCAGGGCGGCGCCGCGCCAGCCCAGCGCTTCTGCAAGGAAGTGGCCGACGGGCCACATGACGGTGGAAGCCAGGCCGCCGAAGAGGGTGATCTGGGACATGGGCCGGCGCGCGGCGGGGCCGGCGGCGCGGGCCAGCGTGGCGAACGCGGCGTCGTACAGACACAGGCGCATGCTCACGCCAAGCGCGGCCCAGGCGGCGAAGTAGAGCGCGTGCGAATGGGTGATGGCGAGCAGGGCGCAGCCGAGTGCGGACAGGATGGCGCCGGCGGGCATGACGCGGTGGCCGCCCCAGCGGTCCACCGCCGCGCCGGCGGCGGGCGAGACGAGGGCCATGACGACGATGGCGGCGGAGAAGCCGCCGTAGACGGTGGCGGTGCTCCAGCCAAGGTCGGCGGTCATGGCCGGACCGAGGGCGCCGATGAGGTAGAAGGTGACGCCCCAGCCGACGAGCTGGGTGAGACCCAGGCAGATGACGGCGCGGGGGCGGATCATGGGCGTTGCGGGGGCGTGGTGTCGCCTTCGCCGAGGCTGCGCTGCATGAGGACGGTGTCGCGCCATTCGCCGTGCTTGTGGCCCACGGACCGCAGCGTGCCGACAGGGTGAAAGCCTTGGCTGGCGTGCAACGCGAGCGAGGCGGCGTTGCGGCTGTCGCCGACCACGGCCAGCATCTGGCGCCAGCCGGCGGCGGTGCAGCGCTCGACCAGGGCGGCGAGCAGCTTGCCGCCGATGCCTAGGCCTGCGCGGCCAGCCTTGACGTAGACGGAGTCTTCGACGGTGTGCCGGTAGGCGGGGCGCGGGCGGTAGGCGGTGACGTAGGCGTAGCCGACGACTTCGCCGTTGATCTCGGCGACGAGGTGGGGCATCTCCTTTTCCAGCACGCCGGCGCGGCGTTGGCGCATCTCGGCGATGGAGGGCGGTTCGAGTTCGAAGGACGCGGTGCCGTGCTGCACGTGGTGCGCGTAGATGGTCTTGATGGCGGGCAGATCGGCTTCCGCGCTGTCGCGGATGAGGACGGTGGGCGAATGGGGCGACATGGAATGGCCGGGGTGGCTAATCGAAAACGCCAAGTGTGAGCCAAGGCAAATCATTAATAAAGTTTTGGTCTATTATGATTTTCATAAGTAAAACTTTGGTGTGGTCATGCGCGGCTTGAATCTGGACCACTTGCGCACGTTTGCGCAGGTCATCGAATTGGGCAGTTTTTCCGCCGCAGCCGAGCGCGGGGGCGTGACGCAGCCTGCGGTCAGCCTGCAGATCCGCCAACTGGAGCGGCGTTTCGGCCTGAAGCTGGTGGAGCGCGTCGGGCGGCGTGCGGGTCCGACGGCAGCGGGGCGGGAATTGCTGGCGCATATCCGCGTGATCGACGGCGCCGTGGCGCAGGCCGAGCAGGCGATGTCGTCACACGCATCGCAGGTCTCGGGGCGGATCCGGCTTGGCACGGGCGCCACGGCGTGCACCTATCTGCTGCCGCCGGTGCTGGCGGATCTGCGCCAGCGGTTTCCGGCGCTGGATATCGTGGCCAGCACGGGCAATACGGCGGACATGCTGCGCGGGCTGGAGGCCAATACGTTGGATATCGTGTTGATCACGCTGCCGGCGCCGGGGCGCATGTTCCAGGCGACGCCGGTGATGGAGGACGAGTTCGTGGCGATCTTTCCGTCGCGCGATCCGGCCGCCATTCCCGAGGTGGTGACGCCGCAGTCGCTGGCGCGGCTGCCGCTGGTGCTGTTCGAGCCCGGCGCGCGCACGCGGCGGCTGGTGGACGACTGGTTCGAGGCGGCGGGCGTGGCGGCCAAGCCGATCATGGAGCTGGGCAGCACGGAGGCAATGAAGGAAATTGTGGGCGCGGGACTCGGCTGTGCGGTGCTGCCGCGGCTGGCGGTGTCGGGCGCGGGACGGCGCGAGGCGCTCGAGGTGCGCTCGCTGACGCCGCGTCTGTCGCGGGATCTGGCGATCGTCCTGCGGCGCGACAAGCCGCTCAGCCGCGGGCTGCGGCATCTGCAGGACGCGCTGCTGGCGTTGGGGGGGCGCACGCCGTGACCGCGCCCCACAAGGTTCCGACGCTGGCCGAACCCGACCTCTATCCCTACGAATCCTCGCGCCGTCCGGTGGCGGGGCTGGCCGTGGACTATCCGGACGGTCACCGCGTCAAGCGCCACCGCCACCGGCGCGGGCAGCTCGTGTACGCGATGTCGGGCGTGATGGTGGTGGATACGGACACGGGCATCTGGGTCGTGCCGCCGACGCGCGGCGTCTGGGTGCCGGCGTGGGTGCCGCACGGCATCCGCATGAGCGGCGAACCGCGCATGCGCACCGTTTTTGTCGAGCCGGGCGCTGCGGCGCATCTTCCGGCGCAATGCTGTGTGCTGTCCGTGTCGCCCCTGCTGCGCGAATTGATGGCGGCCGCCGCCGAGGTGCCGCTGGACTGGGCGCCGGATTCGCGCGACGGGCGGCTGATGATGCTGCTGCTGGACGAGCTGCGCCAGGAGCCCGTGCTGCCGCTGCATCTGCCGCAGCCGTCGGAACCGCGTCTGGCGCGCATCTGCCGCGCCATCGTGCGGCATCCGGAGCGGCAGGACGGGGCTGCGGACTGGGCGCGGGGGTTGGGCGTGGATCCCAAGACGGTGCACCGGCTTTTTGTGCGCCATACGGGCATGACGTTCGGGCGCTGGCGCCAGCAGGCACGGCTCTTGGCCGCGATGGAGCGGCTGGCGCGGGGCGATCGCGTGCTGGATGTGGCGCTGGACCTGGGGTACGAAAGCCCCAGCGCATTTGCGGCCATGTTCCGCAAGGCGTTGGGCGAGTCACCCAGCGCGTTCGCCGCGCGGGGCGTGGCGTCCACCTGACGTTCGCCTGACGGCCGCGTGTCCGTTTCAGCACGGTCGCGGGGCGGCCGGGCGCGGAAGCAGCGTATTATTTAGCGTTTTGCCGCCCACGCTAACAGCTACAGCCTGAGACAGATCATGCCGCACTACCGCTCCCGCACCTCGACCCACGGCCGCAACATGGCCGGCGCCCGCGCCTTGTGGCGCGCCACCGGCATGAAGGATGGCGACTTCGGCAAGCCGATCATCGCCGTGGTGAACTCGTTCACGCAGTTCGTTCCGGGCCACGTGCACCTGCGCGACCTGGGCGCGCTGGTGGCCAAGGAAATCGAAGCCGCTGGCGGCGTCGCCAAGGAATTCAACACCATCGCCGTGGACGACGGCATTGCCATGGGTCACGGCGGCATGCTGTATTCGCTGCCGTCGCGCGAACTCATCGCGGACTCGGTGGAATACATGGTCAACGCGCACTGCGCCGACGCCATGGTGTGTATCTCCAACTGCGACAAGATCACGCCCGGCATGCTCATGGCCGCCATGCGGCTCAACATCCCGGTGATCTTCGTCTCCGGCGGCCCCATGGAAGCCGGCAAGACGCGCC
>CBHWAL010000412.1:0-4591 GCA_966111495.1 uncultured Achromobacter sp.
GTATTCCTCAAGCCGGTTCGCGTGGCGGTGCCCGAGTACGAAGGCAGCCTTGCCGACGTGATGCGCAATCCGCGCTTCTCGACGGTGATGGGGCTGCTGCAGGAAGCGCGCATGCAGCGTGTGCGTGGCCGCAAGGTGGCTGCGAAGACGGGCAACTTCAAGAGCCTGCTTGCGCGCATGAAGGAGTGGTTCATGAATTAAAGGGTGCAGGTTGGGGCCTGCTCCTTGGCGCGAACCGCGGCAGTTTTGCGGAGAGCGCCAGAAAGAGGAGGCGTCTCAAACCCGTGGCGGGCCTATGTAGCCGGCGTCGGCTTTGAGGCGATTCACAAAAGATAGGTTGTCGGGGAATTTTTGTGATTTGCAAAATCGGACTTGTGAGGGAGTCATCATGATGAACTTTGAGATGCTTGAGAACAACACCAAAGGGACCGTAATCAAGGTCGTTGGTGTGGGTGGTGCGGGCGGCAATGCCGTGGCGCACATGATTCGCAGCGGTGTGCACGGGGTGGATTTCATCTGCGCCAATACCGATGCGCAAGCGCTGGCGGCAACCAATGCGCCGGTGCAGATCCGCCTGGGCCGCACCGGCTTGGGCGCGGGCGCCAAGCCCGAGCAGGGACGCGCGTCGGCTGAAACCGCGCGTGAGGAAATCCGTGCCGCGCTGAACGGCGCGCACATGGTCTTCATCACCGCGGGCATGGGCGGCGGCACCGGTACCGGTGCAGGTCCGGTCGTGGCCGAAGTGGCGAAGGAACTGGGCATTCTGACCGTGGGCGTGGTCACCAAGCCTTTCACCTTTGAAGGCAACAAGCGCCTGAAGATGGCCGAGGACGGTATCTCGGAACTGGCCAAGCACGTGCATTCGCTCATCGTGGTGCTCAACGAGAACCTCTATGAACTGATGGACGAGGACGCGACGCAGGAAGACTGCTTCCGTTCGGCCGACGACATCCTGCACAACGCGTGCGCGGGTATCGCCGAAATCATCAACGTCGAAGGCAACGTCAACGTCGACTTTGAAGACGTCAAGACGATCATGGGCGAGCAGGGCCAGGCCATGATGGGCACGGCGTCGGCATCGGGCGCGGATCGCGCACGTGTTGCCGCCGAGCACGCCATTGCTTGCCCGCTGCTGGAAGGCGTGGATCTGAACGGCGCGCGTGGCGTGCTGGTCAACATCACCGCCAGCCGCTCGCTGAAGATGCGCGAAACGCGCGAAATCATGGAAACGATCCGCAGCTACGCTTCGGACGACGCGACCGTGATCTTCGGCACCGCCTACGACGAGTCCATGGGCGAAAACCTGCGCGTCACGGTGGTTGCAACCGGCCTTGGCCGCGCGCAAGCCCGTCCGCAACTGGTGCAGAACACCGCTGAAGTGCTGCGCACTGGCACCGACAACATGCCCATGGGCACGATGCCGGCCGGCCAAGGCGGTGACTACCGCAATCTGGACATGCCGTCTGTCATGCGCAATCCGCGCAGCCAGGCGTCGGCCCAGGTGCGCGCGCTGGAAAGCTCGGGAATGGATCATTTCGACATCCCGGCATTCCTGCGTAAGCAGGCGGACTGAACCTAGGGCCGGTCAACGGCTCTAACTGCACTCCCTCACTCCGGCTCGCCTGTCCCCACGGGCGAGCCGGAGGCAGAGCGGTCCGTGTTTCCCTTGCACGTTAAATAAGGGACGGAGGTTTCGGTCGGTCTGAACGCCAGTTTGAATGGCGGCAAGGATCGGACAGCGTTACAATACTTCGGTTACGCCGGCAATCCGTACTTATCTTGCTGGCTTCCGGGTTCAAAATTCCAAGTCTCATGTTCCGACAGCGCAGCATTCAGAATCTCGTCCGCACGACAGGCGTCGGCGTCCACTCAGGACGGCGGGTAGAGCTCACCCTGCGTCCGGCACAGCCCAATACCGGCATCGTCTTTCACCGTGTGGATCTGCCGCAGGTCGTTGACCTGCCCGCGCAAGCCACCGGCGTGGGCGATACCCGCATGGCGTCCGTGCTGCAGCAGGGCAATGTCCGCGTGTCGACCGTGGAACATCTCATGTCGGCGTTGGCCGGCCTGGGTATCGACAACCTGCACGTCGACCTCACTGCCGAAGAAGTCCCCATCATGGACGGCAGCGCGGCGACGTTTGTGTATCTGTTGCGCTCGGCAGGCATCGTCGAGCAGAACGCGCCCAAGCAATTCATCCGTGTCCTGAAGCCGGTGGAAGTGCGTGAAGGCGAAGGACGCACCGAGAAATGGGCCCGTCTCGAACCCCACGAAGGGTACGCGCTGGCCTTCTCGATCGACTTTCGTCACCCCGCCATCGACTCCACGGCGAATTTTGCTGAAATCGATTTCGCCACGCATTCTTACGTGCGCGAGATCGCGCGGGCGCGCACCTTTGGTTTCGTGAATGAAGTCGAGGCCTTGCGGTCGATGGGCCTGGCCCGCGGCGGCAGCCTGGACAACGCCATCGTCATGGACGAGTACCGCGTGCTGAACAGCGACGGACTCCGTTATGACGATGAATTCGTCAAGCACAAGATCCTGGACGCCATCGGCGACCTGTATCTGCTGGGCAAGCCTCTGGTGGCGCGCTATGTGGCGTGCAAATCGGGCCACGGCCTGAACAACCAGCTTGCCCGTGCGCTGCTCGAGCAGCGCGACGCCTGGGAAATCGTCACGTACGAATCGCAGGCTGAAGCGCCCCAGGCGTTTCGCCACGAATGGAAGCTGGCCTGAGCCAGGCTTTCCGCTGAACCCGCGCACGGGGCCCGACCCCGATCCCGCGCGGGTTCCAGTTTAGATTCCCGCCTGGGTTTCTACTTTGGGACGACGCTGGCCGTCATCCCCTCGCGCGATAGTCGCAATCCGGTCGCAAACCGTCCGGCCATCGGTCTGAAAAGTTGGTTTCGCGACGTTTCCGGACCGCCGAGTTGCCGGACAAAGCCCAGTTGCTCAGCTACTCTTGTGATGCCTCAAGAGCTTGGCGACGGCATCGGCCAACGGACCCGGCCGCAGATTGTCGTGCAGCGTTTCGAACGCACCCAATGCCTTGTCGTTCAGAGGCTGTGCCTCTTTGGGAGGGCGCGGCTGACGGGCGCCGGGCTTGGGTAACCCGGCTTGTACCTTGATGGCAATTTCGTTAAGGTTCCAGCCCTGGTCCGCCAGTGACCGCGCGATGCGCGGCGCCAATTGACGCATTTTGGCCGCATGAGCGGCGGTGGGCACCACCAGGTGCAGGCACAGGTTTTCCAGCTTGGACACCTGGCACACAGCACCCAGCGGAGCGGGCAACACCGCCGCCACCGCGTACTGAATTTGCAGATGCTTGCGGGCAGTCGCCAACACACCGGCGCCCCGCATGTCATGACCCAGCCATCCTAGGGCGGTATTTTCTCCGCGCCGGCTGGTACTGGAACGTTGACGGTATGAAGCGGGTCTATTCATGCCGGCTTTAAAAGAATTAGGAAGCAAACCTTGAAGATCGTGATTATGCACGCCCGGGACGGGCAGGACGGGCATCTCACCCTGGGCGGCGCGCGACTGGCGTTGTTTCTGGGGGGCGCCTTGATTACCGCGGCCATTTTTGGCGCAGCCCTTCAACGATACATCACTCCCATCCTTCCCGCCGTCCACACGATGGGATGGCCGCTTTCCGAACAGCCGGGGCGTGACGCCGATTTCCTGCGTGAGAACATGAACCTGCTCGCCTCGAAGGTGGGCGCGCTGCAGGCCAAGCTGGTCAGCATTGACGGCCTGGGCCAGCGCGTGGCCAAGGTGGCGGGCGTGGCCTATACCGACCCCGAATTGGCTCAGCAGCTTGCGTCGGCGCAGCCCGAGGCGCCGGCTCACCCCGAAGCCACGCAGGTCATGGACGATCTCTTCACCGACCATCCGCCGCCCAGCGCGGCGTCGGCCGAGGCATTGGGCCGGCAGCTGGACGAGATCCAGGCACGGCTGTCGCAGCAGACGGACAACCTGAAGCTGCTGGATGCCGCGCTCACCAAGCGTTCGGCGGATCAGGCGCGCATGCCGACCGCCATGCCGATTACCGATTACCCCTATCTGTCGTCCTCGTACGGCTGGCGCCGCAACCCGGTGACGGGCCGCTCGGCCATGCACGAAGGGCTGGATTTCGCCGCGCCCTCCGGTACGCCGATTTTGGCGGCGTCCGGCGGCGTGGTGCTCGAATCCAAATGGGCGCCCGGCTTTGGCAACATGGTTGAAATCGACCATGGCGACGGCCTGATCACCCGCTATGCCCATGCGTCCTCGTTGCTGGTCAAGCAGGGCGATCTGGTCGAGCGTGGCCAGCAGGTGGCGCGCGTCGGCAGCTCTGGCCGATCCACCGGGCCGCACCTGCATTTCGAGGTCCGCCTTGCCGGACAGCCGCTGGATCCGCGCCTCTTTCTCGGGCCCCAGCCTCAGCACGCGCCGCCGACCGTCGCGCAGGCCGCCGCGCCGTGAACCCTTCGCGGGTTGGCCGGTCAAACCGGCCAACAGTGCTACCCGGGGCATAGGCCCAGGCGATTGCGCTCCAGGTGCGTTTAACTGGTTCGTTTCCCAGCGGCCCCCCGCGCAAACACTAACAACA
>CBHWAL010000413.1:0-4586 GCA_966111495.1 uncultured Achromobacter sp.
GGCAAAGGGCTGAGCGCCTCTCCTCGAAGGAGCGCAGCCGCATATGAATACCTTCAGCCGTCATCGCGTGCGGCCGGCGGCCACCAGCATCAGCGTCTGGACGCTGGCCGTGATGGTGTCCTGCCTGGCCCTGTACCAGCTCTGGGTTTACCTGGACGTGCGGGCGCCGCACGTGGCCGACGCGCTGCTGGGTGGTCTTGTTGCGGCCGCAGCCACTGCGCTCGGCACCCTGCCCATTCTCTTTGCCCGCACGATTCCGCAGAAGGCGCAGGACAGCATGTTCGGCTTTGGCGCCGGCGTCATGCTGGCCGCCAGCGCGTTTTCGCTGGTCGCGCCGGGCATCGCCGCGGGCGAGGAGTTGGGCTACGGTCCCTGGGGCGCCGGTCTGACGGTCGGCGCCGCCCTGCTGTTGGGGGCGGCCGTGCTGCTGCTGATGGACCGGGTCCTGCCGCACGAGCATTTCATCAAGGGCAGGGAAGGGATGGAGGCGCACCGCCTGCGCCGGACCTGGCTGTTCGTGTTCGCCATCATGCTGCACAACCTGCCCGAGGGCCTGGCGATCGGCGTGGGCTACGCGGCGGGCGATCCCGTGCGCGGCACGGCGCTGGCGACCGGCATTGCTATCCAGGACATTCCCGAAGGGCTGGTTGTGGCGGTGGCCCTGCTGGCAGCCGGCTACAAACGCACGTTTGCCGTGGCGCTGGGCATGCTGTCGGGGCTGATCGAGCCCGTGGGCGCGGTGCTGGGCGCCGCCGTCGTCGGCTGGTCTGCGCCGCTCCTGCCGTGGGGCCTGGGCTTTGCCGCGGGCGCCATGCTGTTCGTCATCAGCCACGAGATCATCCCGGAATCGCACCGCAAGGGGCACGAGGTCTACGCCACCTGCGGCCTGATGCTGGGTTTCGTCCTGATGATGCTGCTGGACACGGCGCTGGGATAGGGCCGGCTGGCGTGCAACAGGCCTAGGCTTACCCCGGGCTTTCGTTGTATGCTTTCGGCGCTGTCACGCATGCTGCGGGAGAGAGCGGCCGAAGGCGTCAAGCCCGGCCGCCGCCGAAGGCGCAATTCGCCCAGAATCGCTCAGGTAACCGATACCGCGCAGGCTTGTCCCGTCCCGCATTTGTAGCCATCCTTGGCCATGCGGACGCGGCAAAACAGCACTCTGGAGAGACCTGGCGCCGCCGCCCGAATCAGGGACATGGTGAGCAGCCCAGGCGCCGAAGGTGCAAACCCGCCACGCGGGGCAACTCTCAGGCAAAAGGACAGAGGGGCGGAAGATTCAGCCGTTGCGCGGACGCCAGCCGTCCGCATTCAGCGGCATTCCGTAACCCTGGCATCATGCCGTCCCGGAGTCCCCCGCATGTCCGCACCCCTCAAACGCACCCCGCTGGCCGAAGAACACATCGCTTCTGGCGCCCGAATGGTCGATTTCGGCGGCTGGGACATGCCGCTGGCTTACGGCTCGCAGCTCGAAGAGCACCATGCCGTGCGCCAGGACGCCGGGATGTTCGACGTCTCGCACATGCTCAACGTCGATGTGACGGGCCCCGATGCCTTTGCCTTCCTGCAGCGCCTGGTGGCCAACGACGTCGCCAAGCTGACGGTGCCGGGCAAGGCGCTCTACAGCTGCATGCTGAACCCGCAGGGCGGCGTCATCGACGACCTCATCATCTATTTCTTCGCTGCCGACGAATGGCGCGTGGTGGTCAACGCCGGCACGGCCGACAAGGACGTGGCCTGGATGCAGCGCGTCAAGCAGGCCGGCGCCTTCGACGTGACCATCGCCCCGCGCCGCGATCTGGCCATGGTGGCCGTGCAGGGCCCCAACGCCCGCGCCAAGGTCTGGGCCGCCCGCCCGGCCTGGCAAGCCGCCAGCGAACCGCTGACCCCCTTCGTCGCCGCCCGCGTGGGCGGTGACACGCTGGTCGCCCGCACGGGCTACACCGGCGAAGACGGTTTTGAAATCGTCCTGCCCGCCTCTGAAGTCGTCCAATTGTGGCGCGACCTCGTCGCCCAGGGCGTGCGTCCGGCAGGCCTGGGCGCGCGTGACACGCTGCGCCTGGAAGCCGGCATGAATCTTTACGGCCAGGACATGGACGAGCTGACGCACCCCGGCGAGGCCGGCCTGACCTGGACCGTATCGGGTAAGAACGCCGAGCGCCGCTTCATCGGCCGCGACGCGATCGAGCAGTTCTCCAAGCCCGCCACGTTCATTGGCCTGAAGCTGCAGGAACGCGGCGTCATGCGCGCGCACATGGCCGTGCGCACCGCGCAGGGCGTGGGCGAGCTGACCAGCGGCACCATGTCGCCCACCCTGGGCGTGTCGATCGGCTTTGCCCGCCTGCCGCAAGGTGTGGTCGCCGGCGATACGGTCGAGGTCGACATCCGCGGCAAGTGGGTGCCCGCCGTGGCGTGCAAACTGCCTTTCGTGCGTAACGGCAAAGCCGTCGAACACTCGTAAACTCGAGCCTCGCGCGCAACATCATTCATCTACCCGCATTCCCTCAGGAGTTCCCATGAGTCTGCCCACCGATCGCAAGTACACCGAGTCCCATGAATGGGTCAAAGCCGAGGGCGACGTGTTCGTCGTCGGCATCACCGACACCGCCCAGGAGCAACTGGGCGATCTGGTCTTCGTTGGCGACGTGAATGTCGGCGCCAAGCTGAGCGCGGGCGAAACCGCCGGCGTGGTCGAGTCGGTCAAGGCCGCCTCGGACATCTACGCGCCCGTGTCCGGCGAAATCGTTGCCTTCAACGAAGAACTGGAAAGCAACCCCAACCTGATCAACGAATCGGCCTTCACCGCCTGGATCTTCAAGATCAAGCCGGACAACGCCGCCGACGCCGACAAGCTGCTGGACGCCGCCGGCTACGAAGCCGTCGCCAACGGCTGATGCCGCATGCGGGGGGCGCGGGCCGCTCAACGGCGCCGCCTCCCTCGCCAGACGCAATACCGTCCCGTTCGCAGGACGACACCCGCTACCCCCGAGATCCCCCCATGTCGCGCGCCCTAGACACCCATACCGACTTCATTCCCCGCCACATCGGCCCCTCCGACGCCGACCAGGCCGCCATGCTTGCCGTGATCGGCAGCGGCAGCCTGGACGCCCTGATCGAAGAAGTCGTGCCTCCCAAGATCCGCAGCAAGGAGCCGCTGGCGCTGCCCGCGTCGCGCAGCGAAGCCGACGTGCTGGCCGAACTGAAGCAGGTGGCGGGCCGCAACAAGGTCTACCGCAGCTACATCGGGCAGGGGTACTACGGCACGCAGACGCCCAACGTGGTGTTGCGCAACATTCTTGAGAATCCCGCCTGGTACACGGCCTACACGCCCTACCAGCCCGAGATCTCGCAGGGCCGCCTCGAAGCCCTGCTCAATTACCAGACCATGGTCGCCGACCTGACCGGGCTGGACATCTCCAACGCCTCGCTGCTTGACGAAAGCACCGCCGCCGCCGAAGCGATGACGCTCGCGCGCCGCAGCGCCAAGTCCAAGAGCCCGGTGTTCTTCATCTCGCGCCACGTGCATCCGCAGACCATCGAAGTCGTGCGCACGCGCGCCGAGGGCCTGGATATCGAGATCCGCATCGGCGACGAAGCCGAAGGCCTGCCGGAATGCTTTGGCGTGCTGCTGCAGTACCCGCACAGCACGGGCTCGGTGTCCGACTACCGCAAGCTGGCTGAAGCCGCCCACGCGCAAGGCGCCGTGGTTGCTTGCGCGACCGACCTGCTGGCGCTGGCCGTGCTGGCCGCGCCGGGCGAGTGGGGCGCCGACATCGCCGTCGGTTCGGCCCAGCGCTTTGGCGTGCCGTTCGGCTTTGGCGGCCCGCACGCCGGCTTCATGGCTTGCAAGGACGCATTCAAGCGCAACATGGCTGGCCGCCTGGTCGGCGTGTCCAAGGACGCGCAAGGCAATCCCGCGCTGCGCCTGGCGCTGCAGACGCGCGAACAGCACATTCGCCGCGAGAAGGCCACCTCCAACATCTGCACCGCGCAGGTGCTGCTGGCCGTGATGGCCGGCATGTACGCGGTGTGGCACGGCCCTGCCGGCATCCGCCGCATCGCCGAGCGCGTGCAGCGCGCCACCGCCATCCTGCGCGCCGAGCTGATCAAGCTGGACGTCAAGGTCGCGAACGACACGTTCTTTGACACGCTGCTGGTCGAAACCGGCGCCGCGACGCCCGCCATCCTGACGGCCGCCGACTGCGCGCACATCAACCTGCGTCGCGTCGATGGCGCCCGCCTGGCCATCTCGTTGGACGAAACCGTCACCGCGGCCGACCTGCAAGCGTTGGTCAACGTCTTCGCCTCGGGCCTTGAACGCGATGACGTCGAACTGGACATCGACGCGCTCGACGCCGCGGCGCCCAGCGGCATTCCCGCCGCGGTCGCGCGCGAAAGCGCCATCCTGACGCATCCGATCTTCTCCAGCATCCAGTCCGAAACCGACATGCTGCGCTACCTGCGCAAGCTGGCCGACAAGGACCTGGCGCTGGACCGCACGATGATCCCGCTGGGTTCGTGCACCATGAAGCTGAACGCGACGGCCGAGATGATCCCCATCACCTGGCCCGAGTTCGCGCTGATCCACC
>CBHWAL010000414.1:0-4582 GCA_966111495.1 uncultured Achromobacter sp.
GCAGATGGGCGGAACCGTCCTGGTGCTGGCGGGGGTGTTTGCGTTGATGGGGGGCGGCGCCATGCGCACGTCTCCCGGGCAGGACGACAGGCAATCGACGCGTTGAAGTCTGCATTTTTGGTCAATTCGCATTATTTTCAATGAAAGGAGGCCAGCATGGCCAGCAATCTCGTCAAGGCAATTCGTATCGAGCAGCACGGTGGTCCCGAAGTCCTGAAGCTGGTTGAGGTGGAAGTGCCGCCGCCGGCCGCCAACGAAGTCACGATCGAGCAGCACGCCGCCGGTCTGAATTTCATCGATATCTATTTCCGCACGGGCTTGTATCCGCATCCGCTGCCGCATGGCCTGGGTTTCGAAGGCGCCGGCGTGGTGACCGCGGTGGGCGCTGACGTCAAGCACCTGAAGAAGGGCGACCGCGTGGCCTACGGCCAAAGCCCCATCGGCGCCTACGCCAAGGCCCGCAACGTGCCGGCCTTGCAGGTCGTCAAGGTGCCCAAGGGCATCGAATTCGACGAGGCCGCTGCCCTGATGCTTAAGGGCCTGACGGTGCAGTACCTGTTCCGCCAGACCTACCGCCTGCAGGGCGGCGAGACCGTCCTGTTTCACGCCGCGGCCGGCGGCGTCGGGCTGATCGCATGCCAATGGGCCAAGGCGCTGGGCGTCAAGCTCATCGGCACGGTGTCCAGCCCTGAAAAGGCGGCGCTGGCGCGCGAGAACGGTGCGTGGGAAACCATTGATTATTCGCGTGAAAACGTGGTCGAGCGCGTTCTGGAACTGACGGGCGGCAAGAAGGTGCCCGTGGTGTACGACGGCGTGGGCAAGGACACGTGGGAAACCTCGCTGGACTGCATCGAGCCGCGCGGCCTGATGGTCAGCTTTGGCAATGCGTCCGGTCCGGTGGCGGGTGTGAACCTGGCCGTCCTGAACCAGAAGGGCAGCCTGTACGTGACGCGCCCCTCGCTGGGCATCCACGTGAACACGCTGGAAAAGCTGCAGTCGGCTTCCGAAGAGCTGTTCGATCTGGTGCTCAAGAAGAAGATCAAGGTCCGCATCGACCAGCGCTACACGCTGGAGCAGGCGGGCGAAGCGCAAACGGCGCTGGCTTCGCGCAAGACGACGGGCGCGACGGTGTTGACGCTGGACTGATCGCTCTAAAAAGCATTGCGGCGCCCCGTGGGGCGCCGCAGCGGCCTGGAGGACGCGCGATGCGCGGACTGCCAGGCTTTTTTTATGGACGGCGCGGAGCGCGCCGCCAGCCGATCAGAGATTTTCTTCGTTGATCAGGTCTTCCTTGCCGTAGAACTTGACGCCGATGTGGATGCGTTCGCGGCCCTGCGAGCGGCGATGGCGGTTGGTGTCGCGCAGCGAATAGACGCAGCCGCAGTATTCCTGCTGATAGAAGTTCTCGCGCTTGCTGATTTCGATCATGCGCGCGGAACCGCCGCCCTTGCGCCAGTTGTAGGTCCAGTAGATCAGGTCGTCGTAGCGCGCCGCGGCGCGTTCGCCGCAGCCGTTGATCTGATTCATGTCCTTCCAGCGCGAGATCCCGAGCGAGCTGGTGATGGTGTCAAAGCCATGCTCGTGGGCGTAGAGCGCGGTGCGCTCAAAGCGCATGTCGAAGCAGGCCGTGCAGCGCTCGCCGCGCTCGGGCGCGTCTTCCATGCCCTTGACGCGGTCAAACCAGTTGTCCATGTCGTAGTCGGCGTCGATGAATTCGATGCCGTGCTGCTCGGCGAAGCGGATGTTCTCCTGCTTGCGGATTTCGTACTCTTTGACCGGATGGATGTTCGGGTTGTAGAAGTAGATCGCGTAATCGATCCCGGAGGCCGTCATGGCCTCCATGACTTCGCCGGAACAGGGTGCGCAGCACGAATGCATCAGCACCTTGCTGCGGCCGGCGGGCAGGTCGAGTTTGGGGCGGACGAGTTCAGACATGGCGGGCAGGCAAAAGCGGAAAAACCCTTATTTTACGACGAGTTGTCATCAGCCGAGTACCGTCGTCCAGAGCTCTCGGACCGCGGCCCGTTCTGCCTGGAGCTGGTCGGGCCCCACGCGGGCCTTTTCCACCCCCTGCAGGCGCAATTGGTGCTGGACGCGCCGCAGCGTGCGGTAAGCGTCGCCCGACCGCGCCGCCAGGTCCGTCGGGATCAGCCCGGCTTCGGCAGCCAGGCGCAGCAGCGCGATGTTGCCCAGGTTGCGCACCAGCATCGGATGCGTGCCTGCGTGGCACAGCACCAGGTATTGCGTCACGAACTCCACGTCGACCATGCCGCCGCGATCGTGTTTCAGGTCAAAGCGGTCGGACGTGTTGGGATGGCCGGCGTTGATCTTTTCGCGCATGGCCAGCACCTCGTTGCGCAGCGCGGCCGTGTCGCGCGGCGCCACCAGGATGTCCTCGCGGATCTTCTCGAAGCGGTCGCCCAGGCTGGCGTCGCCGGCGGCAAAACGCGCCCGGGTCAGCGCTTGGTGTTCCCACGCCCAGGCGTGCTTGTGCTGGTATTGCTCGAAGGCCTCGAGCGACACGGCCAGCAGCCCCGCGTCGCCATCCGGCCGCAGGCGCAGGTCGGTTTCGTACAGCCGGCCCGAGGACGTCATGGTCGACAGCCAGGACGACATGCGCCGGCCCAGCTTGGCATAGACCTCCGCGGCGTCGTCGCGCGGGTCGTCAAAGAGGAACACCAGGTCCAGGTCGGACGCATAGCCCAGTTCCTTGCCGCCCAGCTTGCCATACGCGATGACGGCAAAGTGCGGCTCGGCGCCTGGCATCTTGTTCACGAGCGGCCACGCGCGGCGGATGGTTTCGGTAAGCAGCAGGTCCGCCAGCGCGGACAACTGGTCGGCCAGCTTTTCGACGGTGAGCTCGCCCTCCAGGTCCTGCGCCAGCAATTGAAAACTGGCCTGGCGCTGCACATCGCGCATCAGGTTCATCTGGCGTTCGACGTCCGGATCCCCGTCGGGAAGGCGGCAGGCGTCCAGGTCCGCGGTCAGTTGCCGGGCAATCTGGCCGAAGTCCAGCGGCTCGAAAAGCGTGCGCCAGTCGATCAGGCTGTCGAGCAGCAGCGGGTGCTGCGTCAGATACTGCGCGGCCCACGGGCTGGCGGCCACCATGCGCGCCACGCGGGCGAGCGTGTCCGGGTATTCGGCCAGCAGGGCCAGGTACGCGCTGCGCTGTGCAATCTTTTCGATCAGGTCGAAGAGACGGACGGCTGCTTCATGCGGCGCCGGCGTCTGCAGCGCGGCGCGCAGCGCGGCAGGCAGCAGGATCTCCATGCGGCGGCGGCTGCTTTCGGGCAGGCTGCGCACGCGGTGGCTGCCGGACAGCGTCTGGGCGCGGCGCAAGAGGTCGTCCGCGTCGTTGCCAAACGCCTGACGGATCTGCTCGCTCAGTTCGCTTTCGCTGTCGGGCTCGTCCTGGCTGGCGGGCGCAGCGTCCGGGGTGGCGGCAGGCGCGGCTTCTTCCTCGCCCATGCCGACCATGCGGAACACGTTGCGGAAGGTCTGCGACACGAACGCGCGGTGCGCGGCCAACGTGCTTTCGAAGTCTTCGGGCGTCATCCCCAGCGCCGCAGCCAGTGCAGCGCGCAGGTCTGGATCGCCGGGCAAGAGGTGGGTCTGCTCGTCTTCGCGGTACTGCAGCGCGTGTTCGGTGCGCCGCAGGAAGCGGTAGGCGTCTTCCAGCCGGCGGGCGTCGTCCTCGGGAACCAGGCCCGCCACGCATTCGGCGTGCAGCGCTTCCAGCAGGCCGCGCTTTTGCAGCGCCGGCATGCGGCCGCCGCGGATCAATTGCGCAAGCTGCACCACGAACTCGATCTCGCGGATGCCGCCGTCGCCCAGCTTGATGTTGTTGGCGCTGTCGATGCCATTGCGCGCCGACGCGCGGCGCTGCCAGTCCTGGCGGATGCGCTCGCGCAGCGCGCGCAGCGCGGCCAGCGCGTCAAAATCGAAATACTTGCGGTAGACGAAGGGTACGCGCAGGCTTTCGAGCTGCCTGGCCTGCGCGGCGCTGTCACTGTCTTCAAACGCCTGCGCGGGCATCAGCCGTGCCTTCAGCCACGCATAGCGCTCCCATTCGCGGCCCTGGCCGATCAGGTAATGCTCCAGGGCGTCCAGGCTCCAGGCCAATGGACCGGAGTCGCCGTCGGGACGCAGGCGCAAGTCGGTGCGGAACACCTGGCCGTTGGCGTCCACCTCGGACAGCACCGGCATCATGCGGCGGGTCAATCGGCCATAGAACTCGTGATGGCTGATGCGGCGGGGGCCGTCGGTTTCGCCTTCCTCGCCGTAGAGCATGATGAGGTCGATGTCGGACGAGACGTTCAGCTCGCAGCCGCCCAGCTTGCCCATGCCGACGATCAGCATCTCTTGCGGCTTGCCGGTGGCGGGGTCACGCGGAACGCCGTGCACGGCCGCCAGTTCTGCCGCCACGCTGCGATAGGCGGCGGCCACCGCCATGTCCGCCAGCGTGGTCATGGCGCCCACCACTTCCTCAAGCGGCGCTTGCCCGGTCAGGTCGCGCACGATCAGCACACTGAAGACGCGTTCGCGCAGCTTGCGCAGCACCATGCGGCAGACGTCCACCGGC
>CBHWAL010000415.1:0-4564 GCA_966111495.1 uncultured Achromobacter sp.
CCCACAAGATGTCCGTCAAGGCCGCCGAAGTCATCAAGCAATTGATGAAGCTGGGCCAGATGGTCACCATCAACCAGGTGCTGGACCAGGAAACGGCCATGATCGTGGTCGAGGAACTGGGCCACGTGGCAATCGCCGCCAAGCTGGACGACCCGGAAGCTTTCCTGGACGACACCGCCACCCAATCCGAAGCCGAGCAACTGCCGCGCGCGCCGGTCGTGACCGTCATGGGTCACGTCGACCACGGCAAGACCTCGCTGCTGGACTACATCCGCCGCGCCAAGGTTGCCGCGGGTGAAGCCGGCGGCATTACGCAGCATATCGGCGCCTACCACGTGCGTACCGAGCGCGGCATGGTGACCTTCCTTGACACCCCGGGCCACGAGGCGTTTACCGCCATGCGTGCCCGCGGCGCCAAGGCGACCGACATCGTGATTCTGGTGGTCGCCGCCGACGACGGCGTGATGCCGCAGACGCGTGAAGCCATCCACCATGCCAAGGCCGCGGGCGTGCCGATCGTCGTGGCCGTGACCAAGATCGACAAGCCCTCCGCCAACCCGGAACGCGTCAAGCAGGAACTGGTTGCCGAACAAGTCGTGCCGGAAGAATACGGCGGCGACGTGCCGTTCGTGGGTGTGTCCGCCAAGACCGGCGAAGGCATCGACGACCTGCTCGAAAACGTGCTGCTGCAAGCCGAAGTGCTGGAGCTGAAGGCGCCGGAAGACGCGCCCGCCAAGGGCCTGGTCATCGAAGCCCGTCTGGACAAGGGCCGCGGCCCGGTCGCGACGATCCTCGTGCAAAGCGGCACGCTCAAGCGCGGCGATGTTGTTCTGGCCGGCGCAAGCTTTGGCCGTGTGCGCGCCATGCTCGACGAAAACGGCAAGCCGATCCAGACGGCTGGTCCCTCGATCCCCGTTGAGATCCAGGGCCTGACCGAAGTGCCGGCCGCCGGTGACGAACTGATGGCACTGTCCGACGAGCGCAAGGCGCGCGAAATCGCGCTGTTCCGTCAAGGCAAGTTCCGCGACGTCAAGCTGGCCCGCCAGCAGGCCGCCAAGCTCGAATCGATGTTCGACAACCTCGGCGAAGGCACCCAGACGCTCACCCTCATCGTCAAGACCGACGTGCAGGGTTCGCAGGAAGCGCTGGTGCAATCGCTGGTCAAGCTGTCCACCGACGAAGTGCGTGTGCAGGTCGTGCACGCTGCGGTCGGCGGCATCTCGGAAACCGACATCAACCTGGCCATCGCCTCGCACGCCGTCGTCATCGGCTTCAACGTGCGCGCCGACGCCAGCGCCAAGAAGCTTGCCGAGAACAACGGCATCGATGTGCGCTACTACAACATCATCTACGACGCCGTGGATGAGGTTAAGGCTGCCATGTCGGGCATGCTGGCCCCCGAGAAGAAGGAAGAAATCATCGGCCTGGTCGAGATCCGCGAGGTGTACAGCATCTCCCGCCTCGGCAACATCGCCGGTTGTATGGTGCTGGATGGCATCGTGCGCCGCGATTCCCAGGTCCGCCTGCTGCGCAACAACGTTGTTCACTGGACGGGGCACCTCGAGTCGCTGCGCCGCTTCAAGGACGACGTCAAGGAAGTCAAGTCGGGCTTCGATTGCGGTCTGACGCTGCGCGGCAACAATGACATCCAGGTGGGCGACCAGCTGGAAGTCTTTGAAATCAAGGAAATTGCGCGCACGCTGTAAAGCAGGCGCCAGGCATTGTTAATGAGCCGTCACAAGTCCAAAGCCATTCCCGGCCGCAATCTGCGGCTGGCCGACCAGATCCAGAAGGATCTGGCCGGGATCATCCAGCGCGAGATCGACACCAAACGCGCTGGATTGATCACAATTTCGGGTGTGGAACTGTCGACCGACTACGCGCATGCCAAGGTGTGGTTCACGGTTTTGGGCGCCGAGCCCGAAGCCGCCACCACCTTGCTGAACGAGAAGGCCGGCTGGCTGCATTCGCAGCTCTACAAGCTTTTGCACATCCATACTGTCCCCACTTTGCGCTTCTTCCACGACGAGCAAGTCGCTCGTGGCATCGAGATGTCGATCCTCATCGACCGCGCAAACCGCCCCGGCCCGCACTCGGGCGTACCCGACGAGCCAGAAGACCAGTCCTGATCGGGCTGTCGTCACTGCTTCAATTTTTCCGGATTTCGACGATGGCTAAACGACGCGGGCTTGCGCTCGACGGTGTGCTGTTGCTTGATAAACCCGTGGGTTTGTCGAGCAACCACGCCTTGCAGCGCGCCAAACGCGCCATGGACGCGGCAAAGGCCGGTCATACCGGCACGCTGGACCCCTTTGCCACCGGCTTGCTGGTGTGCTGCATGGGACGCGCCACCAAAATTTCGGGCGCGATGCTTGACGCCGACAAGGCATATCGCGCTACGCTGCAATTTGGATCGGAAACCGATTCCGGCGACCTGACGGGCAACGTCACGGCGACCGCCGAACCCGGTTTTGCCGTCGAGGAACAGGCGCTGCGCGACGCGCTGTCACGTTTCTCGGGCACCATCGAGCAGATTCCGCCGATGTACTCGGCGCTCAAGCGCGACGGCAAACCGCTGTACGAGTACGCCCGCGCGGGCATCGAGCTGGAACGCGCGCCGCGCAAGATCACGATTCACCGCATCGAGCTGTTGTCCCTTGACGGGACGCAGGCAGAGATCGATGTGGCTTGCAGTAAAGGCACATACATCCGAACACTGGCCCAGGACATCGGGCGCGTGCTGGGCTGTTTCGCCCACCTGACGGCGCTGCGGCGCACGCACGTCGGGCCCTTCTCTCTGGAACGCGCCGTTGAACTGGAAGCCTTGCAGGCCATGCCAGACCCCAAGCAGGCATTGCTTGCACTGAACGAATTGCCGGAGGGCTTGCTGCCCTCCACCCTGACCTTAAAGGACTCGCTATGACTCGCGCCTTGCGCAACGTCGCCATCATCGCCCACGTTGACCACGGAAAAACCACCCTGGTCGACCAGCTGCTGCGCCAATCCGGCACCTTCCGCGAAAACCAGGCGCTGACCGAACGGGTCATGGACTCGAACGACCTGGAAAAGGAACGTGGCATCACGATTCTGGCCAAGAACTGTGCCGTTGAATACGAAGGCACCCACATCAACATCGTCGACACCCCGGGCCACGCCGACTTCGGCGGTGAAGTCGAGCGCGTGCTGTCCATGGTTGACGGTGTGCTGCTGCTGGTTGACGCGGTCGAGGGCCCGATGCCCCAGACCATTTTCGTGACGCGCAAGGCACTGGCTCTGGGCCTGAAGCCCATCGTCGTGGTCAACAAGGTCGATCGCCCGGGCGCCCGTCCGGATTTCGTCATCAACGCCACGTTCGACCTGTTCGACAAGCTGGGCGCCACCGACGAGCAGCTGGACTTCCCGGTCGTGTACGCGTCGGGCCTGTCCGGTTATGCCGGCCTCACCGCGGATGTGCGCGAAGGCGACATGCGTCCCCTGTTCGAAGCCATCCTGCAACACGTGCCGCAGCGCGATGACGATCCCAACGGTCCGCTGCAGATGCAGATCATCTCGCTGGACTACAACAGCTACGTCGGCAAGATCGGCGTGGGCCGCATCAACCGTGGCCGTATGCGCCCCGGCATGGAAGTGGCCTACAAGTTCGGTCCCGATGGCCAAGGCGGCCGCGGCCGCATCAACCAGGTCCAGAAGTTCCACGGCCTGGAGCGCGTCGTGGTGGAAGAAGCCGAAGCCGGCGACATCGTGCTGATCAACGGCATTGAAGACCTGGGCATTGGCTGCACCGTGACCGACCCGGTCACCCAGGAACCCCTGCCGATGCTGCGCATCGACGAACCGACGCTGACCATGAACTTCATGGTGAACACGTCGCCGCTGGCCGGCCGCGAAGGCAAGTTCGTGACCAGCCGCCAAGTTCGCGATCGCCTGGACCGCGAACTGAAGTCCAACGTGGCGCTGCGCGTTCGCGACACGGGTGACGATACGGTTTTCGAAGTGTCGGGCCGTGGCGAACTGCACCTGACCATTCTGCTGGAAACGATGCGCCGCGAAGGCTACGAGCTGGCCGTGTCGCGTCCGCGCGTCGTGTTCAAGGACATCGACGGCGTGAAGTGCGAGCCGTTCGAATCGCTGACCGTTGACGTCGAAGACGCCCATCAGGGCGGCGTCATGGAAGAGCTGGGCCGCCGCAAGGGCGACCTGCAGGACATGCAGCCGGACGGCCGTGGCCGTACGCGTCTGGAATACCTGATCCCGGCCCGCGGCCTGATCGGTTTCCAGAACGAATTCCTGACGCTGACGCGCGGCACGGGCTTGATGAGCCACATCTTCCACGAATACGCGCCGATCAAGGAAGGCTCCATCGGCGAGCGCCGCAACGGCGTGCTGATCAGCCAGGACAACGGCGACGCCGTGGCCTACGCGCTCTGGAAGCTGCAGGATCGCGGCCGCATGTTCGTCAACCCGGGCGATGCGCTGTACGAAGGCATGATCATCGGCATCCACAGCCGTGACAACGACCTGGTCGTGAACCCGATCAAGGGCAAGCAGCTGACCAACGTGCGCG
>CBHWAL010000416.1:0-4555 GCA_966111495.1 uncultured Achromobacter sp.
CGAGATGCTCAACGAATTGGGCTGGGGCATCACGCACGCCGAGACGATGCAGATCTTCACCGGGAAGGCGGTCAAGGACGAGCTGCCGCTGATCGAGGCGCGCACCGGCGCCACGATCGATCAAGCGTGGTTCGACCAGTTCCGCCAGCGCCGCAACGACGCGCTGGACCGCGACCTCGTCGAAATCCCCGGCGCGCCCGATGCCGTGCGCGCACTGCACGAAGCGCTGGGCGGACGCATCGCCGTGGCGTCGGGCGCGGACCGCCGCAAGGTCGAGCTGCAACTGGCCAAGGTGGGCATTGCGGACTGCTTCGAGGGCCGTGTCTTCAGTGGTCACGAAATGCCGCGCAGCAAGCCGTTTCCGGACGTGTATCTGGCGGCCGCGCAGGCGCTGGGCGTGGATCCGGCGCGTTGCGCGATTGTCGAGGATACGGTCACCGGGGCAACGGCGGGCGTGGCCGCGGGCGCTACCGTGTTCGGCTATAGCCCGGGCGAACCCGGTCATAGCGGCGCGCAGGCGCTGCGCAACGTGGGCGTATCGCACGTGTTCACGGACATGCGGGAATTGCCGGCGCTGCTGTCGGGTTGGCGGGCGGCTGCTGCCTGACGCGTATCCGCCGCGCCAGCGTCAGCGCCCGTGCGTGGCGTATTGTTCGCCGCCGTCCAGATCGATCACGGTGCCGCTCAGATAGCCCGCGCGCGGCGAGGCGCCAAACACGATCATGTCGGCCACCTCGCCCGGTTCCATCAGCCGCCCGAAGGGCAGATCCGACAGCGTTTCCTGCCAGCGCGATTCATCGCCCCAGCGCGCCTGCGCGCGTTGCCGTGCCAGCGTCAGCACGCGATCGGTGCGTGTGCGCGATGGATTGACGCCGAACACCCGCACGCCGTGGCGCGGCGATTCGCCGCCCAGCGCCCGTGTGAAGGCAATGAGCGAGGCATTGGCCGCCGCGCCGCAGATGTAATCGGCGCGCGGCGCCGAGCCCGCCATGCCGATGATGTTGGCGATGACGCCCGACCCCGCGTCGCGCATCGCCGGATAGCAGTGGCGCGCCAGGCTGATGTAGCCATGCACCTTCAATTCCCAGCCCGCGCGCCAGCGTTCGTCCTGGACCTGATCTAGCGCGCCGCCCGGCACGGCGCCGGCATTGTTCACCAGGATGTCGACGGGTCCCGTCTCCTTGCATAGCCGTTCAGCCGCGCCCGGCTGCGCCAGATCCAGCGTGACTGCACCCGCCTGCCGGCCCGTCTGCTCGCGAATGGCTGCCGTGGCGCCATGCAATGCGGCATCGTCGCGCGCAACCAGTATCGGCTCGGCGCCTTCCCGCGCGAACGCGATGGCGCACGCCAGGCCGATGCCCTTGGAGGCGCCCGTGATGAGAACGCGTTTACCCGCCAGCTCCAGATCCATGTAGCGCTCCTGTCGATGCGCGCCGATCGGCGCGGCCATGCAGACGTTGTAAACCGGATGCGCTGCGTTGTGACATCCGACGAAGAATTTTTGAAGACCGGACGGCGAGCTGAGGTGTCTCCGAAGGTGTCTGACACCCTGGTGAGATCGGCTTCATATCGCATGGCTGCCTCAGGGGTGTCAGACACCTGCGCATATCGCACGGGTGCCTCGGGGTGTCAGACATCGGCGTTGCCGGTGTGCCGCATCCGCGTGCCGGCCTGCTATGCTCGTTCTCTCCTCGAATCCAAGGACTCGTCGATGTCGCAAATCTGGCTTGAAGTCTGGACTGCAGTGCGTACCGAATTTGCCGATATTCCCGATGTGGCAGAGGCAACGCGCATCGTGCTGCGCTTAAGTATGGCCGTCCTGCTGGGCGGCCTGCTGGGTTACGAACGGGAACGCAGCGGCAAGGCGGCCGGGTTGCGAACGCACATGCTGGTGGCGCTGGGCGCGGCCATTTTCGTGCTGGTGCCGTTGCAGGGCGGGATGGAAGTCGGAGACCTGAGCCGCGTGCTCCAAGGCGTGATCGCGGGCATCGGCTTTCTGGGGGCGGGCGCCATCATCAAGCTGGGCGCCGAGCGCGAAATCCACGGGCTGACGACATCGGCCAGCATCTGGATGACCGCCGCCATCGGCGTGGCCGCCGGCATGGGCCGCGAGGCCACTGCCGTAGTCAGCACCCTGATGGCGCTCTTCGTGCTGGCCGTGCTGCGCCGCGTCGAGGCGCGCATTTCCGCCAGCCAGGAAAAGCGCGTGATCTCGACGGACGACAAGGGAGCGCCGTAGTCAGCGCGCACTCGTCGCGTCCTACGTGCAGCAGGTGTCTGACACCGTGGGGAGATGTTCTCCGGTCTGCGGCGGTGTCTCAGCGGGTGTCGGACACCGGAACAGGATCTGCCTGGCGGCGTCTTGCCGGTGTGCCCGCTAACTGCCGCCCGACACCTCGATGAACGAGCCGCTGGTATAGCCGGCCTCGTCCGAGAACAGCCACATTACCGCCCCGGCCACTTCTTCCACGGTGCCTCCCCGGCGCAGCGGAATGACGCTTTTAAGCCGGTCCACGCGGCCCGGCTCGCCGCCGCTGGCGTGCATCTCGGTGTAGATCGTGCCGGGGCGCACCCCGTTCACGCGGATCCCTTCGGGTGCGACTTCCTTGGACAGCCCGATGGTCAGCGTATCCATCGCGCCCTTGGACGCGGCGTAGTCCACGTATTCGTTGGGCGATCCCAGGCGCGCCGCGGCCGACGACACGTTGACGATGGCGCCGCCCTGGCCGCCGTGGCGCGGCGACATCCGCCGCACGGCTTCGCGCGCGCACAGGAACGCGCCGACGACATTGGTGGACAGCACCCGGTGCAGCCGGGCCGCGTCCATGTCCTCGACGCGCATCTGCTTTTCCAGGATGCCGGCATTGTTGACCAGCGCGTCGATGCGGCCCAGGCGTTCGTCCAGCGTGCGGAACATGCGCAGCACCTGGTCTTCCTGCGCAACATCTGCCTGAATCGCGACGGCCTTGCCGCCGTCGCGGGTGATCTCGTCCACAACCGCCTGCGCGGCATCGGCATTGGCGTGGTAATTGACGCCGACTGCGTAGCCGCGGCGCGCGGCCAGTTTGGCGACGGCGGCCCCGATGCCGCGGCTGCCGCCGGTGACCAGCATGACTTTGGACATGGTTTCCTCCTTTTGGAACGTCCCGGTGGGGCATCCCTGTTGGGCCACACGTTAGCAAACGCCGCCGATCAGATCCATACGTCGTTGGGTGCGCGGCGCGGGCCGTCTTCGTCGCCGGTGTTCGCGACGCCGCGCGGCTCGATCAGCATGAGCTGTACTTCCTGCGGCGCACAGGGCTTGTGTTCCACGCCCTTGGGTATCACCGTCATTTCACCGGGACCCAGCGCGATCTCGCCGTCACGCAGCGCGATCCGCAGATGGCCGGCGATGACGATGAACGTCTCGTCCGTGTCGGCGTGTGAGTGCCAGACAAAATCGCCTTGCAGCTTGACGAGCTTGAACTGGTAGTCGTTCATCTCCGCGATGACCTTGGGCATCCAGTGGTCGTTAATCAGGGCCAGCTTGGCGGCAAGATTGATGGAAGCGGGAACGGACATGGCAGGCTCTCGGAAAGGAAAGCTCCACGATACGGCGGCGCCGGGCGCGCCGTCTTGTACGATCGAGCAGGTTTTGCCGAAGCCTGCAGATGCCCCGCGTCAGCCGTGCAGCATCCGCCGCCAGCGGTCAGGCGCCATGCCATAAGCCTGCACATGGCGGCGCGTCAGGTGGCTTTGATCGGTGAAGCCGGCGTCTGCGGCGGCTTGCGCCAGCGGAGTGCCTGTCGCAATCAGGCGGCGCGCCAGGTCCAGGCGCCGCAGCATCACGTAGCGGTACGGACTGGTGCCGAACAGCGCGCGGAAATCGCGCGACAGGCTCCAGCGATCCGTGCCCGCCGCGTGCGCCAGATCGTCCAGCAGGATTGGCTGATCCAGCGACGCGTGGATGTAGTGCCGAGCGCGCTCGGCGGCGGCGTAGTCGGGCGCGCGCCGGCCGGTCCGGCGTCCCGCGGCGGCGCACAGCGCATGCGCCAGTTCATACAACGCGTCGTCTTCCTGCAGCGGGTCGATGTCCTGGCCCGTGGCCGGGAGCAGCGCGCCGCTGGCCGCGTACAGCCGCGGATCGGCGCTGATGCCGTCGCGGATGAACGGCAGCGCGCGGCCGCCCAGGATCTGCTGGATCAGCGCCGGCTCGACATAGATCATCCGGTAATGAAAGCCCGCGTCGGTTCCGGCCTGGCCATCATGCGCTTCGTCGGGATGCAGCACGATGGTGCCGCCCGGCAGGCTGTGCTGCATGCCGCGCCGGTAATGAAAACTCTGCACGCCGGCCAGGGTGCGGCCGATGGCGTAGGTATCGTGGCGGTGCATGTCGTAGCCGTGGCCGCCAAAAAACGCTTCGATGCGCTCGACCCGGCTGGACGGCGCGGCGCGCCGGATCCAGTCCTTGCGGGTCGCATCGAAGGCCATAGCCGGGTCCGGCTGTTACGCCGGCTGCTTCAACTGGACCAGCACGAACTCGTTGCCGTACAGGTCGATGAAGTGGGCATAGGCG
>CBHWAL010000417.1:0-4519 GCA_966111495.1 uncultured Achromobacter sp.
GGGCGTCGATAAGCCCGAGGGAATCTGAAGGGAGCCGAAGGCGGACGAAGATGACAAAGGGGAAGTCCGGAGCGAAGGCTCCGGACCGCAATCGTGGCCCCGCGCGCCCCGGGTCGCCACCGTGCCGGACGCCTCAAGAACCACGCCCTCAGCAACCTGAAGTCACGTCCATAGAACCCAGCAAAGTCCGATGCACTACAGAAGATCTCAGCAGTCCCGATACAGCCCAATCGCCAAGAAAACGCCCCCAATCATCCTCTAGCCCTAAGCCATTCCTCAAGATCCCCCGCAGGCAACGGCGGTGAAAACAGGAACCCCTGCCCCGCCGCGCACCCTTGCTCGATCAGGAACCGCCGCTGCTCTTCATTCTCGACGCCTTCCGCCACAACCGGCAGGCTCAAGCTCTCCCCGATCCGGATCACGGCACTGGTCAGCGCCCGAGCAGCATCATCGCTCTCCAGCCCCTGCACGAAACTGCGATCCAGCTTCAGTTCGTCCACGATCAACCGCCGCAAATGCCCCAAGCTCGAATACCCCGTCCCGAAGTCATCCATCGAAAGCCGTACACCCAACCGATGCAACTCAGCGATCGTGCGTAGCGTCCCAGCCGTGGCATCCAGCACCACGCCCTCGGTAATCTCCAGCATCAAATCCGCCGGCGCCAAACCGAATTCAGCCAGCGTCGCCGCGATCATCCGCGGCAGGTTCAGGTTGTGGAAATTGGTCGCCGACAGGTTCACCGACACCGAAGGAACACGCAGACCGTTATGACGCCAGATGGCCAGTTGCGAGCAGGCCTCGCGTAACGCCCAGTCGCCCAGATCGCCAATCAGTCCGCACTCTTCCGCCAACGGCACAAAGCGCGCCGGCGATATGTCGCCCAGCGTCGGATGGCGCCAGCGCGCCAGCGCCTCCACCCCGTACAGGCTGCCATTCTTCAGGCCCACTTGCGGCTGATAGTGCAGGCGCAGAGCCTTGGCTTCCAGTGCGTCCCGCAAAGCCGCTTCCAGCGCCAACCGCTCCTGCGCCTGACGATTCATCTCCGCGCTGAAGAACGAAATGCGATTTCGCCCCGCCGTCTTCGCCTGGTACATCGCCATGTCCGCATGGCGCAGCAGCGTATCCATGTCCCGGCCGTTTTCCGGGAACACGCTGATGCCGATGCTCACCGACGGGTTCAGCGTGATGCCGCCCACCGAGAACGGCTGCGCCAGCGCCACCAGGATGTGTTCGGCAGCCGCGGTCAGGCGACCGTGTTCGAACTCCGGCATCAGCATCACGAACTCGTCGCCGGAAAGCCGGCCCACGATGTCCGTCGCCCGCGCCAGGCGGCGCAGGCGTTGCGCCACGTCCCGCAGCAGCGCGTCGCCGATCGGGTGGCCCAGCGTATCGTTCACCTGCTTGAAGCGGTCCAGATCCAGGAACAGCACCGCCACCCGCTTGCGCTCCGGCTCCGCCCGCGCAATCGCCTGTTCGGCCTGCGCCAGCAGCAGATTGCGGTTCGGCAGGCCCGTCAGTTCGTCATAGAAAGCCAGTTGGCGGATACGGGCGCGCGCTTCCTCGCGTTCCAGCGCCAGCGCGCACAGATACACGCACACGTCCACCAGACGGTGATGGAAATCGTCCGGCAGCCGGCGTTCACGGAAATAGAAGCCGAACGTGCCGATCACCCGGCCGTCGCTCGACTTGATCGGCGACGACCAGCACGCCTTGTATTCCTCCGGCAGCGGCAGATGGCGGTAATCGTCCCACAGCGGGTCTGTTGCAATGTCCGGCACGATCACCGGACGGCCCAGAAACGCCGCCGTGCCGCAGGCGCCCACTTGCGGGCCGATCGGCACGCCTTCCAGCGCGTCCGAATAGCCCTGCGGCAGGCTCGGCGCGGCCAGCGGGCGCAACAGGCCTGCGTCGTCCACGCGGACCACCGAGGCAGCCACCTCCGGCGCCAGGCGCTCGACCTCGCGGCACACCATGTTCATGACCTCGACCACCGAGGCCTCGTTCACCATCGCCTGCAGCACCCGGCGCTGCAGCACCTCGTGCACCTTCGTCGGCGTGATGTCCGTCAGCACGTCCACGATGTTGACCAGCGTCCCGCGCTCGTCGAACACCGAGTTGGCCATCACCGACACCCACAGCGGCTTGCCGCCGCGGTCGTAGACCAGCACGTCCTTGTGGTAGCCCTCGCGACAGGCGATGCGGCGGTGCAGTTCCTCGCGCGTGCCGCCGTCGGCGCGGCCGCCGGACAGCAGTTCGCCCAGGTCCTGATTGAGCGAGTCGCCGCGCGAAAACCCCAGCATGCGCTGGAAGCCGTCGTTCACGTAGACGATGCGCCCATCAGAGCCCGACACCGCCACCGCGTTGCCGGTCTCGTTGATGCCCAGCATCAGCAGGCGGATTTCTTCCTGGCGTTCGGCGTCCGCGATCGACTTGCGCGAGATGACCGTCACGCGGCCGACCTCGCCCGCGTCGTTCAGCATCGGCAAGTAGGTCGCCTCGATCCACAGCGAGCTGCCGTCCTTCTTGCGGTAGCGGCAGGTGCCCGAAAAGTGCTGGCCGCGGCGCAGCCGGGCCCAGACCTGTTCGCCGCTGCGCGTGCCTTTGCCTTCGTCCATGCTGTCGCACAGCAGCTCGTGGCGCAGCGTCAGGGCCTCTTCGCGGGTGTATCCCACCGCGGCCAGGAAATTGGTATTGCCGTTCAACAAGGAGCCGGTTGCGTCGAAGTCGAACAGCAGCAGCGCGCGGTCCATCGACGTCAGGTAATTGCCCACATGCCACGCGGCGCCTTGGGGATTCGACTCCGAATCGCCAAGATGAGAATCAAGCATAAGGGGCTCCAACCCGGATAACAGCTGTTCCGGTTTCATTCAGCGCCTCGGAAAACCAAGGGCGACGCGATCGCGTCCGTCCTGCTTGGCCAGATACAACGCCTGATCCGCCCGGCTGAGCGTCTCTGAAAACGTTTCGCCCAACTGGTGATACGCCATGCCGATACTGACCGTCAGCCGCAGGACCTCGTCCCCGGCCGCCACCGCCAGCCCGCGCACATCGCCGACCAGGCGGTCCATGACCGCCTGCGCCATCTCCGGCTGCGTGTGCGGCAGCAGCACGAGGAATTCCTCGCCGCCCCAGCGGCCGCACAGGTCGTATTCGCGCAGGCTTTCGACCAGCACGCCGGCCAGTTCGACCAGGGCGCGATCGCCCGTCTCGTGGCCGAAACGATCGTTCACGGCTTTGAAGTGATCCACGTCCAGCATCGCGACGACAAAGCTGTCGCCGCTGCGCGCGGCGCGCTGGACTTCCTGCTTGATCATCTCCATCAGCGCGCGACGGTTCAAGAGGCCCGTCAGCGGATCGCGGCTGGACGTCTCCTCGAGCGCGCGGTTCAGGTCGCGCATCATGTTCTGGTAGTGATCCGAGATCCGCGCGATGCGGGTCAAGCGGCGCAACTGGCGGTCGAACTGGTCGCACAGGCCCAGCTCACGTTCGTGCGCCATGCTTTGATAGGCGTCCGAAAGCTGCGTGACGCGCTGAATGCGCGCCATCTGTTCCTCGGTGTGCCGCCAGAGCGCTTCCAGCGCGTCACGCAGCGGATGGCCGGCATGAGCCGGATCCGCCAGCAGTGCGGCGATGCGCTGATCCAGTTCGGCGGCGCCGTGCTTCATTGGCGGCCAACCACCGAGAAGGGGAACGTGCAGTCTTCCTTGAACTCTTCGGCCAGCTCGCCCACGCGCTCGTTGCGCATGTCGTAGAACCACGTGACGCCGACCTCGCGGCCCTTGCGGTGCGCGGCCTCCAGCACGTCGAAGATATCCATGACGGACTTGATGCTGCTGGTGTTCAGGTACAGGAGTTCCAGCTCCAGCTTCAGCGGCGTATCGCGATCCTGCAGGTACGACTCGACCCATTCAATGACCGGGCCGAACAGCTCGAAGGAATTCTCGGGATAGGAGTCGCCGCGCATCGCCAGCACGCCGGCGGCAGCGTCGGCGGTGATGGCGGGCGTGGACTGGGTCCCGGGAATGTTCAGGTCTTTCATCAAATACTCCGAAAATAATCCTTTTGAGAGCGCGTCCTCAGACCACCACGCTCAGGCTGAAGAAGGCCTTGCCCGGCTGTGCGGCGGGGGTCAGGCTGGCTTCCAGCGGAGCGCCGGCGCGGCGCGCGATGTCGATGAGGCCCAGGCCCGCCCCCGACGCGACGCCCTGCGTGCGCGGCTTATGGAGCTGTGCCTTGTATTCGGCTTTCAGGGCCGGCTTGTCCAGCGCGGCCAGTTCCTGGATGCGGGCGACCAGGCTGTGGCCGTCCTCCGCACTGACCAGATTGCCCGCCGACACCACGTAGCGGCTTTCGTCGCGGCGGCCGATCACGACCGTAGCGGAGGCGTCCACGTCGCCGTTCTGCGCGGCGTACTGGCGGATGTTCTGGATCATCTCGATGTAGACCGAAAACACGTCCATGGCTTCAGCGGGCCGGACGTGCTCGGCGTTCAGGTAGTTCTTCAGCGCATTGCCGATTT
>CBHWAL010000418.1:0-4518 GCA_966111495.1 uncultured Achromobacter sp.
CACCGATTGAATGCTGCCGCCCTCGGACCGGTCGTGCAGCAGCATGTCGAACAGCGCGAACTCGATCTGCCGTACGGTCTGCATCCCGCTCTGGAAGTTGCGCGCCGCCTTCAGCTTGTCGTACAGCGCGCGCGGCAGCGGCTCGCCGGTGTCCACGTGGGCGGACAGGCGCTGGACCACCGGCCATTCCCAGCAGAAGTTTTCCATGAACTGCGAGGGCAGTTCGATGGCGTCCCATTCCACGCTGGCGAACGCGGCGGCGCCGGGCTCGTCGACTTCGGACAGCAGCGCATGCAGCGCGTGGCCGGTTTCGTGGAAGAGGGTGATGACGTCGTCATGCGTCAGCACGGCGGGACGGTCGCCGTTGGGGCGCGAGAAATTGCACGTCAGGTACGCGATGGGCGTCTGCACCTGGCCGGCCACGACGCGGCGCGTGCGCTCGCTGTCGACCCAGGCGCCGTTCTGCTTGCCGGCGCGGGCGTACAGGTCCAGATACAGGTGACCGATCAGCGCGCCTTTGGGGCTTTCGACCCGCACGCCGCGCACGTCGCCGTGCCAGGACGACACAGGCGTTTCCGTCAGGCGCACGCCGAACAGGGTCTGGATGACGTCAAAGAGGCCAGCCAGCACGCGCGGCTCGGTGAAGTACTGCTTGACCTCGTCTTCCGAGTACGCGTAGCGCGATTCACGCAGGCGTTCCGAGGCGTAGGCCACGTCCCAGGGCTGCAGGCTGTCCAGCCCGAGTTCGCCGGTGGCGTAGGCGGTAAGTTCAGCCAGATCGCGCTGCGCGTATGGCTTGGCGCGGGCGGCCAGGTCGCGCAGGAACACGGTGACTTCCTGGGCGTCGCGGGCCATGCGCGTCTGCAGGCGCAGCGCGGCAAAGGTGCCCAGGCCCAGCAGGCCCGATTCCTCGGCGCGCAGCGAAAGCAGTTCTTCGATCAGCGGCGAGTTGTCGAACTTGGCATCGCCCTGTTCGGACGCGACCGTGCCGTAGCCGCGGTACAGCGCCTCGCGCAGCGAGCGGTCCTTGGCGTACTGCATGACGGGCAGGTAGCAGGGCATCTTCAGCGTGAGCTTCCAGCCGGCCTTGCCGTCTTCCTCGGCGGCGGCGCGCGCGGCAGCAACCACGTCGGCCGGGATGCCGGCCAGGCGGCCTTCGTCGTCGACGATCAGCGACCACGCGTCGATGGAATCCAGCACGTTTTCGGAGAATTTCTGCGACGCCTGCGCCTCGCGGTCGGATATCTCGGCATAGCGTTCGCGGTCAGCGCCTTGCAGTTCGACGCCGCTCAGGCGGAAATCACGCAGGGCCATCTCGACGATGCGGCGGCGCACCGGCGTCCAGGAAGCAAAGTCGGGCGCGGCGGCCAGCCGCTGGTATTGCTTGTACAGACCTTCGTGCAGGCCGACCCAGGTCGAAAACTCGGTGACCAGCGGCAGCGCGGCGTTGTAGGCCTCGCGCAGTTCGGGCGTGTTGACCACGGCATTCAGGTGACCCGCCACCGACCAGGCGCGCCACAGGCGCTCGGACGCGGTGTCCAGGGGCTCGGCCACGGCTTCCCAGGTGGGCGCGAGCGCGGGGTCGGCGGCCTGGTCGACCGCCTTGCGAGCGATGCCCAGAAGTTCCTCGACGGCAGGCACGATGTGCGCGGGTTTGACGGCCGCGTAATCGACCAGTTCGGACACGGGAGCGAGCAGGGGGTTCTGGGTCATGGTGTTACCGGCTTATGGAGTGGCAGGCGGCGCGCCAGGCGCGCCGGCGATGGCGATAAGGATCAGGTGAGGGCGATCGGCCCGAACGCAAGGCCTGACCAAGGGGATGGCCCCATGGGGCGCCTCAAGTCGCGGTAGGTGTCTGACACCCATGAGACACCCGTTCAAGCAGGAGTGCATCTCACACGGGTGTCAGACACCGAGATCTACGCTTTAACCCGCAGCGCGTTCAGCCGCTTCGACCGTATTGACCAGCAGCATGGCGATGGTCATCGGACCCACGCCGCCGGGCACGGGGGTGATCGCGCCGGCCACTTCCTTGGCGGAAGCAAAATCCACGTCGCCGCACAGCTTGCCGTCGGCACCGCGGTTGATGCCCACGTCGATGACGACGGCGCCCGGCTTGATCATCGAGCCGTCGATCATGCCGGGCTTGCCGGTGGCCACGACCAGCACGTCGGCGCGGCGGGTCTGGGCCGCCAGGTCGCGCGTCTTGGAGTTGCAGATCGTGATGGTGGCGCCGGCCTGCAGCAGCAGCATGGCCATGGGCTTGCCCACGATGTTGCTGGCGCCGACGATGACGGCTTCGGCACCGCGCAGCGTCACGCCTTCGGATTCCAGCATCTTCATCACGCCGTACGGCGTGCAGGGGCGGAACAGCGGCTGGCCGGTCATGAGCAGGCCAGCGTTGCTGATATGGAAGCCGTCCACGTCCTTCTCGGCCGCGATGGCCTCGATGACCTTGTGGGCGTCCATGTGCTTGGGCAGGGGCAACTGCACCAGGATGCCGTGGATGCTGGGATCCTGGTTCAGCACGTCGATGCGGGCCAGCAGTTCGGCCTCGGTCATCTCGGCCGGGTATTGCTCTTTCACGGAATGCAGTCCGGCCTTTTCGCAGGCCGCGACCTTGTTGCGTACATATACCTGCGAGGCGGGGTCCGCGCCGACCAGCACAACGGCCAGGCCGGGGCGGGTGCCCTTGGCGGCCAGGGCCGAAACACGCTGGGCGACTTCTTCGCGAATGCGCTGCGAAAGGGCCGCGCCGTCAATAATCCTTGCGGTCATGCGTGTGCCTCGGGTTTGGCCAAGGCCACTTTCATCAAATCTGCAACGGTGGTCACTTCAAGTTTTTCCATAATGTTGGCGCGGTGCGCCTCGACGGTCTTGATGCTGATGCCCAGGTCGTCGGCGATCTGCTTGTTCAAGCGGCCGGCGACGATGCGCTCCAGCACCTGTTGCTCGCGCGCGGTCAGGCGCGCCAGCATGGCTTCGTGGTCCTTCTGGGCCTGATGCTTGCTCACGCGCTGCGTGGCTTGCTCCAGCATGCGCGCCACGATCTCGCGCAGGTCGGATTCGTTGAACGGCTTTTCCAGGAAGTCGACGGCGCCTTTCTTCATGGTGGACACCGCCATCGGCACGTCGCCGTGGCCGGTGATGAACACGATGGGCAGCGGCGCGTTGCGGATAATGAGCTGTTCCTGCAGTTCCAGGCCGCTCATGCCGGGCATGCGCACGTCGGCGATCAGCACGCCGATCTGGCTAGCGTCGTAGTCTTCCAGGAAGGACTCGCCGCTGGCGTAGGCGCGAACGCGGTATCCATTGGCTTCCAGCAGCCAGCGCAGCGAATCGCGGACCGCTTCGTCGTCGTCGACAATGAATACCGTGCTCGACAGGTGGGGCGTGTTCATGCGTGCAACTCCTCGGACTGATCGTTCTGGGCCTGCGTCTGGGTCGCAGCGCAGGGCAGGGTGAAGCGGAAGATAGTACCGCCGGCGGGATTGGGGTCAGCCCACAGGCGGCCGTGATGCGATTCGATAATGGTACGGCAGATGTTCAGCCCCATGCCCAGACCCTGCGACTTGGTGCTGAAGAACGGTTCGAACAGGCGCTCGGGTTCGGCCAAGCCGTGGCCGCGGTCCACCACGGCCACCTCGATATGCTGCTCGTGAAGAATTACGGCAACCTTAAGCTCGTCGGACTCGCTCTTTTCCATGGCTTCCAGCCCGTTCTTGAGCAGGTTCAGCAACACCTGCTCGATCAAGATAGGGTCGGCCAGGACGTCGGGCGCGTTGGACGGCACGAAGCTGTCGATGCGGATGCGGCGCTTGCGGGCGTCGATTTCGGCGAAGCCGATGGCGTTGTCGACGATGCGTCCGATGGCCACGCGCTGGCGGCGCGGCTCGCTGCGCTTCACGAATTCGCGGATGCGGCTGATGATCTTGCCGGCGCGCTCGGCCTGCGAGGCGGCCTTTTCCAGCGCGGGCAGCAGCATGTTGGGACTGGTGTGGCCGGCCTTGACCAGCGCTACCGCGCCCATGCTGTAGTTGGCGATGGCCGTCAGCGGCTGGTTCAGTTCGTGCGCCAGCGACGAGGCCATTTCGCCCATGGTGGTCAGACGGCTGGTGAGCTGGATCTTTTCCTGCTGCACGCGCGACGCTTCCTCGTGGCCGCGGCGCTCGGTGATGTCGCGCGCCACCTGCATGCGCACGCGGCGGCCGTCCGTCCAGGCCAGCATGCGGTGGTGCACTTCAAACCAGCGCTGCACGGACGGCGCGAAGACTTCGACCGATTCGTCGGTGAAGCGGCCGCGGCGGCCGGCCAGCAGTTCGTCGTGGCCGCCGGTCTGCGCGCCGAACACGCGGCGGTACGTGCGGTTGGCGAACAGCAGTTCCAGCCCGTCGTGGGTGTCGGCCGTAACCGAGATGGCGTCGTCCAGGCCTTCCAGCACGGTCATGAAACGTTCGTGCGCGGCCGTCAGGGCCTCGCGGATGCGCTTGGGCTCAGTGATGTCCGTCATGGACGTCA
>CBHWAL010000419.1:0-4501 GCA_966111495.1 uncultured Achromobacter sp.
TGGCCGGGGTGGTAGCTGCGGCGCCGCACCTCTTTGTCGAGGACGTCTCGGTGTCCAGCATCGCAATGGCACGGCAGGCCTATCTGGAATCGGACCTGCGTGCGCGGCTGGGGCGTCATCATCAGGATGTGGACTCGGCATTCTGGGGCTGGAACGACATCTGGCTGAAACCCGAATTCCGCGGCTGGAACATCGAAGACGAGCTCGCCCGTATCACCTGTCCCGTGCTGGCCATCCAGGGCACGGACGACGAGTACGGCACGCTGGAGCAGGTGCGCGGCATCCGCCGGCGCGCGCCGCAGACCGAATTGCTGGAGATACCGGCGTGCGGGCATTCGCCGCACCGGGATCAGCCCGCCACCGTTGTCCAGGCCGTCGCACGCTTTGTGGGCGCGCTGGAAAAACCCGGTTGACCCAGGCCGCGTGATCGGCCCAGGCGTCCGCCCATAACAAGCACGGAGACAAACCATGAACCACGTCCTGACCCGGGCTGCGCTGGCCGCCGCCCTGACGATCGCCGCGAGCGGCGCGCATGCCGACGACAAGCTCAAGGTCGGCTTCATGCTGCCCTACAGCGGCACCTTCGCCGCGCTGGGCAACGCCATCGAGAACGGCTTCAAGCTCTACGTTGCCGAGCAAGGCGGCAAGCTGGGCGGGCGCGAGATCGAATACTTCAAGGTGGATGACGAATCCAACCCGGCCAAGGCCGCTGAAAACGCCAACCGCCTCATCAAGCGCGACCAGGTGGACGTGCTGATCGGCACGGTGCATTCGGGCGTGGCGATGGCGCTGGCCAAGGCCGCCAAGGATGCCGACACCACACTCATCGTGACCAATGCCGGCGCCAACGCGATCACCGGCCCGCTGTGCGGCCCCGGCATCTTCCGCACCTCATTCACGAACTGGCAGCCGGCCTACGCGATGGGGCCGGTGGCCTATGCCAAGGGCCACAAGACCGCGGTGACCATCACGTGGAAGTACGCAGCGGGCGACGAAGCCATCGGCGGCTTCAAGGAAGGCTTCGAGAAGGCCGGCGGAAAGGTCGTGCGCGAACTGAGCCTGCCGTTTCCCAACGTGGAGTTCCAGTCCCTGCTGACGGAGATTGCCGCGCTCAAGCCCGACATGGTCTTCACCTTCTTTGCGGGCGGCGGCGCCGTGAAGTTCGTGCAGGACTATCACGCGGCCGGCCTGGACAAGACGATTCCGCTGTACGGCTCTGGCTTCCTGACGGACGGCACGCTGCAGGCGCAGGGCGCGTCCGCGCAGGGGCTGCTGACCACGCTGCACTATGCCGACGGCCTGAACACGCCGCGCGACAACGCGTTCCGTGCCGACTATTCCAAGGCGTACAAGATGCAGCCGGACGTCTATGCGGTGCAAGGCTATGACGCCGCGCAGCTCATGCAGTCGGGCCTGTCTGCCGTGAAGGGCGATTTCTCGAAGAAGGACGCCTTCCGCAGCGCCATGCGCACGGCGACGGTGGACAGTCCGCGCGGCTCGTTCACCTTGTCCAAGGCCGGTAACCCGGTGCAGGACATCTACCTGCGCCGCGTCGATGGCCTGGAAAACAAGGTCGTCGAGGTCGCCGTGCAGAAGCTGGCCGACCCCGCGCGCGGCTGCAAGCTGTAACGCCCCGCGACAAGTCCGCCACAGGGAGGCCCCATGGACATCAGCATCCTGCTCATCCAGAGCCTGAACGCATTCCAGTACGGCTTGCTGCTGTTCCTGGTGGCCAGCGGACTCACGCTGATCTTCGGGATCATGGGCATCATCAACCTGGCGCACGGCAGTTTCTACATGATCGGCGCGTACATGGCGTTTGCGCTGGGCCCGGTGGTCGACCGCTGGCTGGGCGGCGGGTTTCTCGCGACGCTGGCCGTCTGCGTGCTGGCCGCCGGCGTGCTGGGCTACGTGCTGGAGGCCGCATTCTTCAGCTACCTGTACAAGCGCAACCACTTGCAGCAGGTGTTGATGACCTACGGCCTGATCCTGGTGTTCGAGGAACTGCGCAGCATCCTTGTGGGCAACGACGTGCACGGCGTGCCGCTGCCGTCGTGGCTGCAGGGCAGCATTGCGCTGGGCGACGTGATGACTTATCCCGTCTACCGGCTGTTCATCTCGGCCGTGGGCATCGCGGTGGCGCTGCTGCTGTACTGGGTAATCTCGCGCACGCGGCTGGGCATGATGCTGCGCGCCGGCGCCAGCAACCGCGAGATGATCAGCTCGCTGGGCATCGACATCAACAAGCTCTACCGCGTGGTGTTCGCGGCCGGCGTGGCGCTGGCGGCGCTGGCCGGCAGCATTGCCGCGCCCGTCTCGTCGGTGTATCCCGGCATGGGCAACGGCGTGCTCATCATCTGTTTCGTGGTGGTGGTGATCGGCGGCATCGGGTCGATCCGCGGCGCGTTCCTGGCCGCGATGCTGGTGGGTTTCGCCGAGACCTTCGGCCAGGTACTGTTCCCTTCCGCGGCGGGTGTGCTGGTCTATCTGCTGATGGCCTTCATTCTGCTCTGCAAGCCCGAAGGGCTGTTCAAACAGGGCTAGGTCCTGTCGAGACATCAAAAGGACCCTCGCATGCGCACGCCTCTGATCAACCGACTTCTGCCCTTTGCGGCGCTGCTGGCGCTGGCCGCCTTTTCGTTCAGCGGCAGCGACTACTACACCGGCCTGGTGGTCAAGATCATGATCTACGCGATCTTCGCGCTGAGCCTGCAACTGCTGGTCGGCGGCGCGGGGCTGGTCAGCCTGGGACACGCCGCGTTCTTCGGCATCGGCGCCTACGTGGCGGCGCTGCTGTCGCCCGAGTCGGAAGCGGCCGGGCTGTGGTGGCTGCTGCCGGCCGCCCTGCTCGCCGCAGCCGCCTATGCGCTGGTCACCGGTGCGCTGGCGCTGCGCACGCGCGGCGTGTACTTCATCATGGTCACGCTGGCCTTCTCGCAGATGGCCTACTACGTCTTTCACGACACCAAGATCGGCGGCGGCAGCGACGGCATCTACCTGTACTTCCGGCCTGAGCTCTCGCTGGGCGGCTGGATGCCGTTCGATCTGAGCAACGGGACCACGTTCTATTTCTTCGTCCTTGCATGCCTGGCGCTGGCGTGGGGCTTTCTGGCGCTGCTGCGGCGCTCGCCTTTTGGCGCGGCGCTGGCCGGCATCCGCATCAACGAACAGCGCATGCGCGCGGCGGGCTATTCGACGTATCCGTACAAGCTGGCCGCATACGTCATTGGCGCGTCGCTGGCAGGCTTGGCGGGCTTTCTGTTTGCGCTGAAGGACGGCTTTGTCACGCCCGAGCTGCTGGCGTGGGAACAATCGGGGCTGGTGCTGTTGATGGTGATTCTGGGCGGCATGGGCAGCCTGGGCGGCGCGGTGCTGGGCACGGTGACGATGGTGCTGCTGCAGGAGCTGTTCCAGTCGCAGGAATTGTTTGGCGACTACGCGCGCCATTGGCACCTGCCGCTGGGCCTGGCCATCATCGCGCTGGTGGCCCTGCTGCCGAACGGACTGGCGGGACTGCCGGCGCAATGGCGCGAACGCCGCCATGCACGGACGGCAGACGCGAGCCGAAAAGCCGCCAGAGACGCCAATACCCCCGCACGCGCGCAAGGCACGACCCCTGCACCCCGCCTGCCCATTCAGGGAGAACGCCATGTCTGATGTCCTGCTCGCCGCAAGCGCGGTCACGCGCCGCTTCGGCGGCCTGACTGCGGTCAACGGTGTGTCGCTCGAATTGCAGCGCGGTCAGGTGCATGCCGTGATCGGCACCAATGGTGCAGGCAAGTCCACGCTCATCAACATCCTGTCGGGCGAACTGGCGGCCAGCAGCGGGCAGGTCACGCTGGCGGGCCGCGACATTACCGCGTGGCCGCAACCCGAACGGGCGCGCGCCGGGCTGGGCCGCAGCTACCAGCGGTCCACGATCTTTCCTGAACTGAGCGTGTTCGAAAACTGCCGGCTTGCCGCGCAGGCCAGCCGGCAGCGGTTCTGGCACTGGTGGCGCGACGCCGCCAGTTGCCGGCGCAGCGCCGAGCTGGCCGGCGAGGCACTGGACCGCACCGGCCTGGCCGCCGACGCCCAGCAACCCGCCGGTCTGCTGGCCCACGGCCGCAAACGCCAGCTGGAGATCGCGATGTGTCTGGCGGGCGAACCGCAGGTGCTGCTGCTGGACGAACCGCTGGCGGGCATGGGCCCCGAGGAAACCGACCGCATCCTTGACCTGCTGCAGACGCTGAATGCCGGGCACGCCATCCTGCTCGTCGAACACGACATGGACGCCGTGTTCCGCATCGCCGAAACCATCACCGTGATGGTCAACGGCAGCGCGATCGCCAGCGGCGCGCCGGCGCAGATCCGCGCCAATCCCGAGGTGCGCACCGCCTACCTGGGCGAAGACGGACCAGGAGCGCATTGATGCACACGCTGATCGAAGCCGGTGGCCTGCACGTGTACTACGGCGCCAGTCATGTGCTGCGCGGCGTGGACATGCATATCGCGCCAGGCG
>CBHWAL010000420.1:0-4495 GCA_966111495.1 uncultured Achromobacter sp.
TGTGCGCGTATGCCGGCTTCGATTTCATCATTCTGGACAACGAGCACGGCAGCGCGGACTTCGGCATGACCGAACACATGCTGCGTGCCGCGCGGGCCGCGGGCATCGTGCCCATCGTGCGCTGCTTCGAGCACGACTTGCCGCGCATTCTGGACATGGGCGCGAGCGCCGTGCAGGTGCCCATGGTCGAAAGCGCCGAGCAGGCGCGGCGCCTGGCCGGCATGATCCACTATCCGCCTGTGGGCCGCCGCGGCAGCGCGTTCAGCACGCGCGCGGCCGGTTACGGAGCCTTCGGCGGGGCGGGGCATACGCAGCGCAGCAATGACGGGATCGGCTTCATCGCCATGATCGAAACGCCCGAGGCCATTGCGGCGGCGGGCGAGATTGCGGCGGTGGACGGCGTGGATGCGGTGTTCATCGGGCCCAACGATCTGGCGCACGCGATGGGCCACGGCAGCGACTGGAATGCCGAACCCGTGCAACGCGCCATCGAGGCCGGACTGCGCGCGATCGCCGGGGCAGGCAAGTGCTCGGGGATCATCGCGCTGACGCCGCAGGACGAGGAAAAGTACGGGGCAATGGGCGCGCGCTATTTTGCCAACGTGTCGACCAGCATCATCACCCGCGCGCTGGCGCAGGCCGCGTCTGCCGGACGCGAGGCGAAGCCGCCCGCCTATTGACGGCTAGCCCGCATTGCCGTGGTATCCGAAGCGGAAGCCGCCCAGCACGTAAGTGCGAACGGCCTCGTTGAAAGGGTAGGTGTAGGCCTGCCCCACCACGATCACGTGCGCCACATTGGCCAGCACGCGGCGGCGCAGGGACTGGCCGATCGATTCATCATCGCGGCCGGCTTCCACGCGCGACATCTGCTGGAAGAGTTCGCTTTGCGTCACACCGTTCTGCATGAACGAGAACGCGGTCCAGACGCAGGCCAGCGTCAGGACCAGCGCCAGGCCGGCTGCCCGCGTGGCGGTGCGCCCCGGCTGCTGGCCGGCCGGCGTGCGCAGCCAGACGACAAGTTTGACGATCAGGTAAAGCAGCTTGCCGAAGTGGCCCACCGCGCCCAGCAGCGAAAACAGCAGCGCAACCGGCGGCACGATGGCCGCGCGCGCCGCTTCCTCGCCCAGCTTGTGATGCTGGCCGCCGCGCCCAAAGTCCGCGCTGCTGGCGGAAAAGCGCGGCATCGCTTCGTCAACGGCCCGGTCCAGCATGCCGTCGTACAGCCGCTTGAAGCCGGCGGCGTCGGTGTAGTTGGGCGCGACGTTCATGGTGGCCGGCACCATCAAGGTCTGGCGTAGCAGCCGCTGAACGCCGGGGCGCGCCACGAAGTCCTCGTACGACAGGCCGGGCGGGATGGCGTCGCCCTCGACATGCACGGTGCGGCTGCGCATGGTCTTCCAGTATTGCTGCGCGACCGCTTCATTGAAGGTGGCGCGGTCGTGCGGCTGCCAGCCGGATGGCACGGGAATACGCTTGCGCACGTCCTGCACCACGCGGCCTTGATAGCGCGCGGGCACGCTTTCCGGGGTCCAACCGCGGCGCGACAGGTTGCGGCGGTAGTCGCCCCACGCGCGATCCTGTTCGCGCGCCAGGCCGATATCCGACGCGACCGGCACACCGGCGTATTGCTTCCAGCGATCGGCCACGGACTGCATCACGCTGGTGTACACCTGGTGATAACCGCGGATGCCGGGGGACGTCATGCGCACTTCGCGGCCATCGAAGGTGAAGGTCTTCATCTGGCGCTGCAGGTCGGTGCGGATGACTTGGCGCTTCTTGGGTTCGACCTTGTCGTCCAGATTGTCGATGTTGGACAGCAGCACCTGGAACACCGCCAGGAACGCCTTGCCCTCGGGACGCGCGTAGACGCCGTCGTCGACCAGCCCATCCAGGTGCAGGTCGCCCTGCACCAGCGAGCGTTGCAGCAGGCCGGCGTTGGTGGCAATGCGGCGGAACTCGCCGTCGCGCGAGTCGACCAGCACGTTCACCATCATCTTGATGGCGCTGAAAACGAGCAGCGCGGTCACCGCGCAGGCCACGGCAATCTTCAGGTACGACGGCCGGCCGCCGGTGGCCAGGCGCCGGGTCAGCATCAGCTGCAGCACCACCAGCGCGGCGGCAATGCCGGACAGGGTGCGGCCGAAGAACTCCAGTTCTTCGATATCGTGTGGCGTCGCGCGGCTTCCCACCACATCGAGCAGCCGGGCGTTGAAGCCAAGTTCAAAACTAAGGTAGATGACCGTCAGGACGATCAGGAACAGGATCTGGCGAATCTGGGCTTGGCGCACGATCAATCCCTCAGGTCCAGACGGGTTGAGGTGATTTCCTCTTCGGGCAAGTCCAGCTTGGCCGGCACGCGCGAGGCCGCGCTTGAGCGTGGCGTTGCGGGCGCGTCGCCGGCGGGCACGCGCTGCGTGGGCGGCGGCGCAACGCGGCCTGCGGAGCTGCCCGCCGCTTGCGTCTGAACCGCGGCGGGGGCATTGGGGGCGGCACGGCGGCCGCCGCTGGCGGGCTTTGCCGCCTTGCCCGATCGAGCTGCCGGCGCCGAGGGCGGCGGATAGACACCATGCAGCCGGATCGAATCCATATATCCGGGCGGATACAGCGACTCGTCGGCAAACGGCTTGGCGCGCGGATTCAAACCCGCGACGCTCTTCACGTTGCCGCGGCGCATCCGGCCATCCTGCGTGTAGACAAAGCGCTCGATCGCCGAGCCCTTGGGAAAGTCGAAGGTCAGGGCGCTGCCGTCATTTTGGACAAGCACGACCGGCCGGTCGCGGCAATTGCCCACGTCCCACGACAGCACGTCGGACCCCTGGATGGCCAGCACGGTATAGCGGTAATCGCAATTGCGGCGCTGGGTCTCGATGACGACCACGGTGCGCGGGCCGATGTTCTCGGTGCGCGCGATGCGCGCGGATTCCACGTTGTTCAAGGGCACCACGCGCTGATTGCCCGACAGCTTCACCGAGAAGTTCTTGCCTTCGCGGCGCAGCGTGCCCTGTCCGCCGTCCTGCAGCGGAAACTGGCCGATCTCAGTGCCGAAAAGGGCGGCGGTGTCCACGCCGTACACGAGGTTGCCCCGCGAATTGGTCTTGACGGCGCAAGCGGACAAGCCCGCCAGCAACAGGAAACTGGCCGCAAGGCGAAGGATCAACGAAGGGGAGACGTGCAGGCGCAATGACATCATGGGACGGCTAAAAATCTGGCGCCTCGCGGGCGCCATTTTTGTCAAAGCCCTGCAATGTATCGCACAGTTACAACGCAGGGCCAGGCTTGTTTCAATTGCCTTGCTTCAGTTCCATCGACTGTTTCACCAGCTCATGCGCCCCGTGGCGGACGGCGGACACGCAGCGGGCCACGATGGCGCGCAGCAGCGCAAGGTCGGGCAGGGTGTCGGGCGCGGCCACGAAGCTTTCCACCGAGGCCGACACGCGCGCGGGGCGACCTGCGTCCTCTTGCGGCAGCGTCAGCTTGATGGCCTTGCAGCGGTTGTTCACGACATTGATGACTTCAAGGAATTGCTCGCGGGTCAGTTGCAGTTCGTCGGCCTGCACGAAGCTGGGGTAGACGAGGCGCAGGAATTCCGGGTCCGAATCGCTCAGGCTGAAGTACATGATGCCCATGTCGGGATGCTTGAAGACCACATCGCCTTGCTCGTCAAAGCTGGCCACGAGGCCCAGTTCTTCTTGCACCACGGTCTGGTACAGGGCGGACAGCGGGGTGGGGGTGGACATGATTCAACGCTCCGTTCTTGATAAGTGGGAAATATCGGCACGTGGAAGACGCGGGGTGCATCCCAGCGTGCGGGGCTGAAATGGCGAGCCCTTGATCCTTGCTACGCGCCGTCTTGAAAAAGGTTCGAAAAAAATTAGCGACGAAGGATAAACCGAACCCGGCAAATCAATTGGCCGAAAAAAGGGCAAAAAAAAAATCGAACCTTTTGCGCCGCCGCGCGTAGCGCTCAGTATCGGCGTCCATACCGGCCGTCCGTATCGGCGTCCATATCGGCACCCGCCTCACCCAAACAAGGAAACATCATGCAGGACAAAGCACAAGACGTATTGACGCAGGCCAAGACCCACGCGGCCCGCTGGGCGGCCATCGCGGTTCAGCGCGTCAACCGGGGCGACGCAGCGGGCGCGTTGCTGTTTCTTCTTGGCACCACGCTGTTCGCCGTGGTGTCCGTGCGCATGATGGGATCGAGCGCCAGCCTGAGCTTCTACGACCTCTTGCGCCTGCAGAACGGCGGCAGTGTACAGGGCGCGATGGCAGGGCAGGGGTCCGGCGCGGGATTCTATGCCTTGCTGTGGCTGCTGGCCGTCGCGGGGCCGCTGCTGCCTTCGCTGCTGGACCATCGCGCGGCGCGCCTGGGCTACTTCGCGCCGCTGGTGTTGTGGGTCATTGCATTGGCGGGCGTGGTCTCGCAGGTGCAAGAGTTCATGAATGCGACGCGCCAGTTTGCGGGCTTCATGGGCAATTCGCGCGCTGGCCG
>CBHWAL010000421.1:0-4485 GCA_966111495.1 uncultured Achromobacter sp.
CAAAACATCCCCCCCGCGCAGGCATAAAATAGCGGTTTGCCCCTTTCCCGCACACAGGAAGCCAGCGCCATGAACGCACGCATCCCCGAAGACGCATTGCCGCCCACCCTTGATCCCAAAGCCCTTCAGGACTTCGTGGACGACAAGTGGGACAACGAGATCATCCCCGCGCTGACCGACTACATCGCCATTCCCGCCAAGAGCCCGGCCTTTGACGCCGACTGGGAAAAGAACGCGTTCATCGAACGCGTGGTGCGCGATGCGGCGCAGTGGGTCGAAGCGCAAAAAGTCTCCGGCCTGAAGCTCGAAGTGGTGCGCCTGCCGGGCCGCACGCCGGTCATCTTCTTTGACGCGCCCGCCACCCGCAGCGACAACGGCGACACCGTGCTGCTCTACGGCCACCTGGACAAGCAGCCTGAATTCTCGGGCTGGCGCGCCGGGCTTGGTCCTTGGACACCCAAGTACGAAGACGGCAAACTTTACGGCCGCGGCGGCGCCGACGACGGCTATGCCGTGTACGCCTCGCTCACCGCCATCATGGCGCTGGACAAGCAAGGCATTCCGCGTCCGCGCTGCGTCGGCATCGTCGAGACCTGTGAAGAATCCGGCAGCTACGACCTGCTGCCGTATGTGGACGCACTGCGCGATCGCCTGGGCAACGTCGCCCTGGTGGTGTGCCTGGATTCCGGCGCTGGCAACTACGACCAGCTCTGGATGACCACGTCGCTGCGCGGCATGGTGTCGGGCACGCTGGAAGTCCAGGTCCTGGACGAAGGCGTTCACTCGGGCGACTCCAGCGGCGTCGTGCCGTCCTCGTTCCGCATCCTGCGTCACCTGCTGGACCGCCTGGAAGACAGCGGCACCGGCCGGCTGCTGCCGCAAAGCCTGCACTGCGAAATCCCCGCCGAACGCATCGAACAGGTCAGCGCCACCGCGCGCATCCTGGGCGACGAAGTGTGGCGCCGTTTCCCCTGGAGCTGCGGCGCTGACGGCGGCTTCGTGCTGCCCATGACCACCGAACCCGAACAGGCGCTGCTGAACCGCACATGGCGTCCGACGCTGTCGGTGACCGGCGCCGAAGGCCTGCCGCCGCTGTCCAGCGCCGGCAACGTGCTGCGCCCGCGCACCGCGTTCAAGTTGTCGCTGCGCCTGCCGCCGCTGGTGGACGCCGTGGCCGCCTCGCAGGAAATCAAGGAACTGCTGGAAGCCGACGCGCCCTACAACGCCAAGGTCATCTTCAAGGCTAACGAAGGCGCCGCCACCGGCTGGAACGCGCCCGCAACCGTGCCCTGGCTGACCCAGGCCCTGGACGCCGCTTCGCAGCAGTATTACGGCTCGCCGTGCGGCTATATCGGGCAGGGCGGCACCATCCCGCTGATGAGCATCCTGCAAAAGGGCTTCCCGCAAGCGCAGTTCATGGTCTGCGGCGTGCTGGGTCCCAAGTCCAACGCCCACGGCCCCAACGAGTTCCTGCACGTGCCGTACGGCAAGAAGCTGACCGCCGCCGTGGCCCAGACCATGGCCGCCATGCCGGCTGCCTGACGCACACGCGTGCCATGCAGAGCGCGGGGCCGTCGGCCTTGCGCTCTTTCTATTTCCAGGATTGATTCCATGATTTCCACTTCCGACGCCTACGCCAACGTGGTCGCAGAAACCCGTCACTGGCTGAACCAGGCGGTGATCGGCCTGAACCTCTGTCCCTTCGCCAAGGCGGTGCAGGTCAAGGACCAGATCCGCTTTGCCGTCACCGACGCCGAGGGCGTGCTGACCGACCTGCAGGACGAGCTGGCGCTGCTGGCCGAAACCGATCCCGACAAGATCGACACCACGCTGCTCATCATCCCCGACGCGCTGGACGACTTCATGGAGTTCAACGATTTCGAAGACCTGTCGGACCGCCTGCTCAAGCGCATGCGTCTGGTGGGCGAACTGCAAGTCGCCACCTTTCACCCGCAGTTCCAGTTCGCCGACACGCAGCCGGACGACATCGAAAACTTCACCAACCGCTCGCCGTATCCCATCCTGCACCTGCTGCGCGAAGACAGCATCGACCGCGCGGTGGAGTCGTTCCCGGACGCCGCAGAAATCTACGAGAAGAACATCGACACGATGAACAAGCTTGGTCTGGAAGGCTGGAAGAAGCTGATGACCAAGACCTGACGGGCTGACGTCCACCGGGATATCCCTAGATAGCCCATCGGTTGTATTGCATACAACATACGATCATTGTGACCGTCGCCGTTCGGCGGCGGCCTGTGCGTCCTTCCCCTTTTCATTGTCTTGCCTCGCGGCCCCCGTCGGCCGCGCGTTGGCCTTTGCCTTTGTCTGGAGAGCCGTATGCGATTCACCCGCCGTCATGCCCTGGGCGCGCTTGCCGCCTTGCCGTTGATTTCGCGCCCGGTCTGGGCCCAGCAGAACGCCTTTCCGACGCGTCCCGTGCGTCTTCTGGTGGGCTTTGCGCCCGGCGGGCTGACCGACATTGCCGCGCGTGCGCTGGCCGACCGCATGGGCAAGACGCTCAAGCAGAACGTTGTCGTTGAAAACCGCCCGGGCGGACAGGCCATCATCGCCACCGTCGCGGTGGCTCGTGCCGAGCCCGACGGCTACACGCTGGGTTTTGCCGGCACCAACGGCATGATCCTCAACCCCTTGCTCTACAACAACCTGCCGTACCAGCCGTCGGACTTCAAGCAGCTTGGGTCCATGGGCAAATCGCCCATGCTGCTGATCGTGCATCCCGACCTGGGCGTGAACACCGTGCAGGAATTCATTGCTCTGGCCAAGAAAAAGCCCAACGACATCACCTGCGCGCATGCCGGCCGCGGCGTCATCAATCATCTGGCGCTGCTGCATTTCCAATCGAAGACCGGCACGCAGTTCCAGGACGTGCCCTACAAAGGCAGCGGTCCGGCGCTGCTGGACCTGATGGCGGGCACCGTGCAAAGCACGTTCGACTTCCCGACCTCGGCCCTGCCCAACATCAAGTCCGGCAAGCTGAAAGTGCTGGCCGTCACCGCGGACAAGCGGCTGTCCAGTCTGCCCGATGTGCCCACGATGAAGGAAGCGGGCGTCGACGACTTCGAGCTCTACACCCGCATGATGATCTCGGGCCCCGCCGCCATGCCCGCCGACGTCGTGAAGACGCTGGAACACGCCGTGCGCGAAGGCACGCGCGACCCCAGCCTGGTGCAGCAATTCTCCGAGCAGGGCGTGGCCGTGGAGTTCACGTCATCCGCGGATCTGGACAAGGTCATCGCCGACGAATCCGCCATGTGGGCGCAGGTCATCAAGGCCAACGGCGTGCCCAAGACCGATCTGAAGGCATGAGGCCGCGAGCGGCAAGGAGACGACTGTGACGCAGCCCCGTATCACCGTAACGCCCGAACGCGCGCTGATCGACGTCGAGCGCGACATCCACATCGAAGGCTTTCCGGCGTATGCCTTCATCACCATCACGGCCAGCATGCAGATGTGCGGCGCGGCGTGGCGCTCGGAGGCCGTGTTCGTGGCCGGCCACGACGGCCGCCTGGACCTGCGGCGTGATAGCCCCGTGTCCGGCTCGTATGCCGAGCCCTCAGCCATGGGCATCGTCTGGTCCATGGTGTGCCAGGACATGGACCACGTGGTGTTTCCGCCCGACCGCACCGATGCGCTAACCGTGCACCTGCACGCCACGAATGGCGCGCTGTCGGCCGAGGCCACGTTGGTCCAGGACTTCCTGGCCGACGGCGTCACGCACCGGTCCGTGCGAGAAGAGATCGACGGCATGACGCTGTCCGGTGAACTGTACGTGCCGGCCGGCCCGGGCCCGCATCCCGTTGTGGTGTACATGAACGGCTCGTCGGGCGGCGTCAACGCGCCGCGCGCCGCGCTGTTTGCCGCCCGCGGCTACCAGTGCCTGGCGCTGGCCATCTTCAACTACGACGGCCGGCCAAAGTACCTGAACGACATGCCGCTCGAATACTTCCAAGCCGCGCTGAAATGGATCCGCAAATCGCTGCAGCCGCGCGACGGCTTCGTGGCGGTGTCGGGCATCAGCCGGGGCGGCGAAACGTCATTGCTCGTCGCCTCGCATTTTCCCGACCTGGTCAGCGCTGTCGTCGCGTATGTGCCGTCGCCCGTGACGCATGGCGTGGTCAGCGCCGGCGCGCCGGGCACGGGACGCGATGCCCAGGTCTGGACCCGGCATGGCGAGCCGCTGCCGCATTTGTGGCAAGACAACGCCACGGCCGACTGGAACGCGGCCTATGCCTCTGAGCCGCCGTACCGGCAAACCCTGGCTTTCCTGAGCGCGACGCGCGATGCCTCGGCCTTCGAGCGCGCGCGCATTCCCGTCGAAAACTATCCCGGTCCGGTCATGCTGGTCAGCGCATCGGACGACGGCTTCTGGCCCAGCACCGCGTATTCCGAAATGGTAATGCGCCAACGCCAGGCGTTTGATCTGCCAACACACCACTACGTCTGCGCCGGGGCGGGCCACCACGT
>CBHWAL010000422.1:0-4465 GCA_966111495.1 uncultured Achromobacter sp.
CAGACGCAGCGCATCGGCGGCGATTTCCATCTGGTGTTCGATGTCGTCCGCGCCGCTGGAGGAGGCAGCGGCGATGATGGCTTCGAGATCGGCCTGTTCGGCGGCCAGCGCGTCGAAGTCAGCGTCGGGTTCCGCGTACGCGGCGTAGACCTCGTCCAGGCGCTTCTTGGCGGTGACGACCGCGCCGAGGCCTTCCTCGACTGCCTGGCGAACCGTGTGCTCAGGGTTGAGCTGCGGTTCCTGCGGCAGGTAGCCGATGTTCAGGCCCGGCATGGGAATGGCTTCGCCTTCGATCTCGCGGTCGACGCCCGCCATGATCTTCAGCAGCGTCGACTTGCCCGAGCCGTTCAGGCCCAGCACGCCGATCTTGGCGCCAGGAAAAAACGAAAGGGAGATATCGCGCAGGATCTGCCGCTTGGGCGGCACGATCTTGCCGACGCGGTTCATGGTGTAGACGTATTGGGCCATGGGCTCGTAGGTGAGATATAGCTGAGAAACCGTTGATTGTAGGCCGGAACCTTGACCGGCGTGCGGAAGCGGTGATCCGGCCCCATCTCGCCTTGATTCGGGCCTCGGCCCGTTTTCAATGGGTCTTCGCGGCGCGGCCCGGCAGACCTGGCGTGCGCATCTGGGCCAGCATCACACCGGCCAGCGCCAGCGCACCCCCGGCAATATGAAAGAGATGGGGCTTTTCGTCCAGGAACAGCGCCGCGATGGCCACGGTGAACACCGGCATGACGTTCAAAAAGATGCTGGCGCGGTTGGGGCCCAGGTGGCGCACGCCCTGCATCCACAGATACGGCGCGAACAGCGAGGGAAACACCGCGGCATAGAGCACCAGCGGCACATTGGCGGCATTGAGCGGCGACGGCGCCGCCATCAGGAAAGCGGGAAGCTGGAACAGGATGCCGAAGGCGACCTGCACGTACAGCGACTGCCACGGTCCCACGGGCAGCGCCCAGCGCCGCAACAGCACGCCATACAGCGCATACGCCAGCGCGCCTAGCCCCATCAGCACGTCGCCGTGGTTGGCGCCCACGGACAGCAGCCGGGCCGGATCGCCCTCGCCGATCAGTAGCGCCAGGCCGGCCAGCGACACCAGACTGCCCAGCACCGCCATGGCCGAGGGACGCTCGCGCATGATCACCGCCATGACGGCGATGGTCATGAGCGGGATCATCGCCGTGATGAAGCCCATGTTGGTGGCGGTGGTGGACGCCGCGGCCACATACGCCAGGCCCTGGTACAACGCCATACCCAGCCCGCCCAGCACGGCGAACTTCGGCAGATGCGCCAGCACCTGGCGGCGTTGCGCCCAAACGCCCGGCAACGCAAACGGGGTCAGCACGATGCCCGCCAGCGCCCAGCGGTAAAAGCCGATGGCGGCCGGCGCGATGACGCCAGCGGCCATCTTGGTCACGATCATGTTGACCGACCAGATCAAGGCCGCCAGAAGCGGAAACAGGAGAAAGCGGAGGGGAAGGTGCGGGGCGTCGGAGCGCATCATTGAAACGGCAAGGCAGAAATACAAAAGCAGGCCAGTGTAGGCTCCGTCAGACTCGCTGTATATGTCACTTATATATTGGCGCACCAGCACGCCATCCGAAGACCGCCCGCGTTTCTTCGTAATCCAAGCGCCCGATGCACTGCAGCGCCGTTCGCGCGACAATAGCGCCTGACGTATCTGCCGTGCCGTCGCGGCTTCATCGCGCCCAGGAACCTTCATGTCCGCCTCTGCTACTCCTCCCGCTTCCTTGACCCATTTCAGTGCACCCGAACTGGACATGCTGGCCAAGACCGCGGACGCACTCAGCGCCTATCTGGGCAAACCCGTGCTGGCGGAAGTGGTGCTGGGCGACGAAGGCACCGAATGGGTGACCTACGGCGTCCCAATGGACGAGAAGGCCGAGACGGACGAGGAACAGACGCATGTGCAGATGGGCGGGCCGGGCGCGCGCCTGCTCGGCAACCGCGGCGGCTTGCCGCAGTCCGATGACGACACCTACGACTGTCTGTACCTGTGGGCGATCCAGATCTCGCTGAACGACGGCGAGCGCTTCATCAAGCTGGACCACGATGGCGAAGAGTCCGCCTGGTCCGACAACCTGGAAGACGTGCTGCCCTTTGCGCTGACCGAGGAACCGCAGCCGGATCCCGATGAGCAAGAGGAAGAAGAGGAAGACGACGCGGACGACGAAGACGACGACACGCCGTACGACGACGTCCACAACCACAACCACCGCCACTGAGCGGCGCGCCGCGGCCCGGGCAGGCGCCCGGTCCACGGCGTTTGCAGGATCACACGGTGATCCGGCCTTCCTCGACAGCGTGGCAGGCCACGATCGACACCCCCGCCAGCTTCGCGACCGGCGCCTCGGCCTTGCACCGGTCGTTGGCGTGCGGGCAGCGCGGATGGAAAGTGCATCCGGACGGCGGATTCAGGGGATTGGGTACTTCGCCCGCCACCGCCGTGCGCGGCTTGCCCGCGCCATTGATGTCCGGAATCGCCTCGAGCAGCATCCGCGTGTAGGGATGCCGTGGCCGCGCGAAGAGTTCGTCGCGCGGCGCGACTTCCACCATGCGGCCCAGATACATCACCCCCACGCGATCCGCCACGTGGTGCACGACGGCCAGGTTGTGCGAGATGAACAGATACGTCAGCCCCAGCTTGCGCTGCAGGTCCTTCATCAAGTTCAGCACCTGCGCCTGCACGGACACGTCCAGCGCCGAGGTGGGCTCGTCGCACACCAGGAATTCGGGATTGACCGCCAGCGCGCGCGCGATCGAGATGCGCTGGCGCTGCCCGCCCGAGAACTGGTGCGGATAGCGGCTCTGGTCCGCGGGATCCAGGCCTACCTGCCGGAGCAGCTCGCCCACGCGCGCCACGCGGTCCGCGGGCGACATCTGCGTATGCGTCAACATCGGCTCGGCAATGATGCGGCCCACGCGCCAGCGCGGATTCAGGCTGGCATAGGGATCCTGGAAGATCATCTGCAGGCGCTTGCGCAAGGCCCGCCCGCCGGGTTCCGACATGCGCGACAGCGGCTGGCCGTCAAAGTGGATGTCGCCGCGCGTCAGGCCATACAACCCGACCAGCATGCGCGCGACCGTGGATTTTCCACAGCCGGATTCGCCCACCAGCGCCAGCGTTTCGCCGCGGGCAATATCGAACGACACACCGTCCACCGCACGCAGCATCACTTTGGGCTTGCGCGCCAGCGCGCGCTCCAGCCAGGGCGGCGATACGTCGAACCAGCGGGCCGCGTCCTTTACTTGAACCAAGGGCGTGCTCATGCGGCCACCTCCAACGTATTGCCTTTGTCATGCAGCCAACAGGCCGCGCGCGACGTGCCCGCGGGCATCAGCTCGGGACGATCGTGCGCGCAGCGCGGCAGGCGCTGGCCGCAGCGCGGATTGAACGCACAGCCTGGCGGAATGGCGTTCAGGCGCGGCATGCTGCCGTCGATCTGCACCAGCCGCTCAGTGTGGCCTTCGAGCGAGGGGATGGACCCCATCAGCCCCGACGTATAGGGATGGCGCGGCTTGTGGATTACGTCAGCCACCGGGCCGATCTCGGCCACGCGGCCGGCGTACATCACCGCCACGCGGTCGGCGGTCTCGGCGATCACGCCCATGTCGTGGGTGATCAGCATGACCGCCGTGCCGTGTTCGCGGCACAGGCGCTTGAGCAGTTCGATGATCTGCGCCTGGATCGACACGTCCAGCGCGGTCGTGGGCTCGTCGGCCACCACCAGCTTGGGCTCGGCGGCCAGGGCCAGCGCAATCACGACGCGCTGGCGCATGCCGCCGGAGAACTGGTGCGGATAGTGGTCGATGCGCTCGCGCGCGGCGGGAATGCCGGTGGACGCCAGCAGTTCGACCGAGCGGTTGCGCGCCTGCGACCACGTCATGTCCAGGTGCGTGACGATGGTTTCGGCCAGTTGCCGGCCTACCGTGTACAGCGGATTCAGCGACGTCAGCGGGTCCTGGAACACCGCGCCGATCTCGCGGCCGCGCACGCGGCGCATTTGCTCGTCGGGCAGGTTGTCGATGCGCCGGCCGGCCAGCAGGATCTCGCCGGCCGCAATGCGGCCCGGGGGTTCAAGCAGGCCGATGATGGAGGCGCCGGTCAGCGATTTGCCGTCGCCGGATTCGCCCACCACGCCCAGGACTTCGCCAGCCTGGATGGAAAAGGACACGTCGTCCAGGGCGCGTAGCGTGCCGCGGCGCGTGGGAAACTCCACGCGCAGGTTGCGGACCTCTAGTAATGCGCTCATGCGCTACCTCAATTCAAATACCTGTTGCATACCCCTGCAGCGTCCCATCTCGTGGGGCCGCGGCGGATCCGGGTTTCCCGGTCCGCCTGGGGCGCCCCATTGTGGGGGATGCGCCGCAGGGGACTCGGTGGTGTGTCACATCACATTAGTCGCGGATTGAGCGCATCGCGCAGCCAGTCACCCAGCAG
>CBHWAL010000423.1:0-4454 GCA_966111495.1 uncultured Achromobacter sp.
TCTTGGTGTGCGTGTCCAGCGCGCCGAAGGGCTCGTCCAGCAGCAGGATGCGCGGCTCGACCGCCAGGCTCATCAGCAGCGCCACGCGCCGCCGCATGCCGCCAGAGAGCTGATGCGGAAAGGCGTCGGCAAAGGCGCTCAGGTGGCCGAGTTCCAACAGCTCAGCGACACGCTTGGCGATCCGGTCGGCCGGCACGCCCTGAAACTTCAAACCCAGCGCGACGTTCTTCCTGACGCTGAACCACGGCAGCAGCGTGTCCTTCTGAAAGATGTAGCCCAGCGCCGGCGGCACCTGCCCATCCACCACGCGCCCGTCCACCCGGATGGTGCCCGTGGTGGGGCGCAAAAAGCCCGCCATCATGTTCAGCAGCGTGCTCTTGCCGCAGCCGGACGGCCCGACGATGGACACGAATTCGCCTTCGTTGATGGTCAGGCTGACCTCGCCGACGGCGTGCGTCGTGCCCTGGCGCGACTGGTACGCCTTGCCTACCTTGTCCAGCGTAATCATCAAAGGCCCCGGGCTTTTCGCACGAAGCTCATGTTCACGCATTTGGCGTAGGGCACGGTCTTGATTTCTTCATTCGAGAACTGGCGCCCGTCCCCCATGATGGCCGTCATGCGGTTGTACGCGTCCTCGGTGATGATGTTGTCCTTCAGGAACACCGTCTCTTTGTAGACGCCCAGCGTCTTCTCGATGGCGGCGCGCGGGAAGGCGCTCAGGTAATCGTCGTAGATCACGTCCGTGATGGCGGCCGCGCTGTTGGCGGTGATGAAGTCCTGCGCCTTGACCATGGCGGTCACAAAGGCCTGCACGACCTCCGGGCGCTTCTGGATGGTGTCCTGCAGCGTCAGCGCCGCGATGCCGGGCACATCGCCACCCATGAACTCGTTCCACGACGCTTCGGTGGTGGCGTCGAAGATCGGCACGCCCCAGCCTTCCTGGCGGGCCTGCTCCATCATCGACATGGTGGCCATGCTGGCGGCCACCGAACCCGTCTTGAGCGCGCCCAGCATGGTCGCCAGATCGCCCAGGGGGCGAATATCGACCTTGTCGGCCACGCCGGCCTTCTGCATCAGGTACAGCGCCATCAGCCACGTGCTGGACTGCGGCTGCGTCGCGCCCACGCGCTTGCCCGCCAGGTCCTTCATCGACTTGATCTTGCCGCTTTCAAAGTCTTCGCGGCGCACGATGACGTTGGCGTACGTCAGCTTGCGGTCAAAGCCAAACACCAGCGCGGCGGGCTTGCCCGCGATGGTCAGCGCGGGCGCGGCGGTGGCCGCCGTGGCGCCGAACACGATCTGGCCGGCGGCCAGCAACTGGTTGGTGCGCGGGCCGCTCTGCGAATTCAGGTACTCGACCTCCAGGCCGCCTTCTCCGAAAAAGCCCTTTTTCAGCGCCACATAGCCGGCCGCGAAAAAGGGGTCGATGCTGCCCTGGCCGTACACGACCTTGCCCAGCTTGGGCTGTGCGAAAACGACGCGCCCGTTGAGCAGGCTGATGCCCGCGAAGGCGGACGCGGCAGCCAGCACGCGGCGGCGGGTGGTGAAGTCGGAGCTACGGGTCATGTCGTCCTCGAAGTGTCTGGGTTGCAGCTATTTGGCGTCAACAATACCCCAGCGATTGCTGCCCAACAATGGAAAACGCCCGGTTTCCCGGGCGTTCGGTCGTGCGGCTTAGCGCGGATTACGCCGCGGTCTTCTTCGGCGCGGCCTTTTTCACGGCCTTCTTGGCGGCGGTCTTGGTTGCCGTCTTAGTGGCAGTCTTAGTGGCAGTCTTGGCAGCCGCCTTCTTGGCCGGCGCCTTCTTAGCAGCGGTCTTGGCTGCCGTCTTCATGGCAGTCTTAGTCGCCGTCTTGGCCGGCGCGCGCGCGCGGCCCGGCTTCTCGGGACGGGGCTCGAACTCGAATCCCACCTTGCCGTCCGGCTGACGCACCAGGAACGCCTTGAACTTGCGATTCGTGCGGCTGGAGACAAAGCCGTCCAGCAGATCGGTCCGGCCGTTGGTCAGCAGCTTTTCCATCTGCTCGCGCGAGATCTCCTGCTGCAGAATGACCTTGCCCGAACGGAAATCGCACGACTTCTCGGGGCCGACCGACTTTTCGCAGACGTAGCTCATGCCGTGCTCAAACACGCGCGACTGGCATTTCGGGCACGGCCCCACCGGCGTGTGGCCGGAGAAGTCCACGGCTTCGCTGTCGTCCTCGTCGTTCTGGCCGAAGTCGAATTCCAGCTTGTATTCATCGCTGATGCGCAGGATGGCGGCAAACGGCCGACCCATCTTGCTGATGAAGCCTTGCAGCGGACCGATCTCGCGCTTGGCCAGCAGCTCCTCGACTTCCGGCAGCTCGAACGTGCGGCCGCCCGGGTGCTTGCCGATCGAGAAGTCGCAGGCCGTGCAGGCAAAGCGGCGGTAGTTTTCCTTGACCACCGCGCCGCACTTGGGGCAGGGCGTGGTCAACGTGGCGTAGTCGCCCGGCACCGTGTCGCGCTCGTATTCCTTGGCGCGCTTGACGATGACCTGCGTCATCTGCGCGATCTCGCGCATGAAGGCCTCGCGGCCCAATCCGCCCTGCTCGATCTGCTTGAGCTTGTGCTCCCATTCGCCGGTAAGTTCGGGCGAGGTCAGTTCGGAGACGTCCAGGCCCGACAGCAGCGTCATCAACTGGCGCGCCTTGGCGGTGGGCACCAGATCGCGGCCTTCGCGGCGCAGGTAGCTTTCGTTGAGCAGGCCTTCGATGATGGCCGCGCGCGTGGCCGGGGTGCCCAGACCGCGCTCGGACATGGCCTCGCGCAGTTCCTCGTCGTCGACCAGCTTGCCGGCGCCTTCCATGGCCGACAGCAGCGTACCTTCGTTGAAGCGCGCGGGCGGCTTGGTCGACAGGCCGACGGCTTCGATTTCTTCCGTGCGCACGGTCTCGCCGTCCGCCACCGGCACCAGGTTGGCGTCCTCGCCCTGGGCTTCCTTGCCGTACACGGCCAGCCAGCCCGGATTGACCAGCACCTTGCCGTCCGTGCGGAAGCGATGCCCCTGCACTTCGGTCAGGCGCGTCGTGACGCGGTATTCCGCGGCGGGGAAGAACACCGCCAGGAAGCGCTTGAGCACCAGGTCGTAGAGCTTGGCCTCGGCTTCGCTCAGGTCGTGCGGGATCTGCAGCGTGGGGATGATCGCAAAGTGATCCGACACTTTCTTGTTGTCGAAGATGCGGCGGTTCGGCTTGACCCACTGCTGGCTGACGACGGTGTCGGCATGGCGCGACAGGCCGCCCACGGCGTTGGAACCGCCCTTGGCCAGCGCGCGCATCGTTTCCTGCACTGTGGCGATGTAATCCTCGGGCAGGTAGCGCGAATCAGTACGCGGATAGGTCAGCGCCTTGTGGCGTTCGTACAGCGTCTGCGCGAGCGACAGCGTGGTCTTGGCCGAGAAGCCGAAGCGGCCGTTGGCCTCGCGCTGCAGCGACGTCAGGTCATACAGGGCCGGAGACATCTGACTGGACGGCTTGGATTCCTCGGTCACGCTGCCCGGCTTCTCGCGGCAGGCGGCGACCACGCTCTGCGCGGCGGCGGCCGACCACAGGCGCGATTCGCGCTTTTCGGGATCTTTGTCGTCTTTCTTGAATTGCGGGTCGATCCAGCGGCCTTCGTACAGGCCGGCGGCCGCGACGAAGGTGGCGCGCACTTCCCAGTAGTCGCGCGGCACGAAGCGGCGGATGCGCTCTTCGCGTTCGGCCACGATAGCCAGCGTGGGTGTCTGCACCCGGCCGACCGGCGTCTTGAAGAAGCCGCCGTCCTTGCTGTTGAAGGCGGTCATGGCGCGCGTGCCGTTGATGCCGACCAGCCAGTCGGCTTCGGCACGCGAGCGCGCCGCAGCTTCCAGCGGCTTCATCTGCGTATCGTCGCGCAGGTTGGCGAACGCCTCGCGGATGGCGGCCTGGGTCATCGACTGCAGCCACAGGCGCTGAATCGGCTTCTTCACGCCCGCATATTGAACGATGTAGCGGAAGATCAGTTCGCCTTCACGTCCCGCGTCACAGGCGTTGATGATGGCATCCACGTCCTTGCGCTTGGCCAGGCGGACAAGCAGCTTAAGGCGTTCGGCGGACTTCTTGTCGGTCGGGCCCAATTCGAACGCGGGCGGAATCACGGGCAGGTGCGTGAAGCTCCACTTTCCCTTGACCGGATCGTTGGGCGCGACCAAGCTGAGCAAATGGCCGATGCTGGAAGCGAGAACGTAACGTTCGCTTTCAAAATAGTCGCCCTCGCGCGCGAAGCCTCCCAAGGCGCGTGATATATCAAGGGCCACCGAGGGCTTCTCGGCAATAATCAGCGTTTTATTCATGTGTATCCAGTGGCGGTAGTCCCGCCGTATCAGCGCGGATAATAAGATCGGAGATTCGCCAGATGCAAGTCGGCACTGAAAGGCAAGCGGGATCCGAACTGCACGCTTGGCGTCAATT
>CBHWAL010000424.1:0-4442 GCA_966111495.1 uncultured Achromobacter sp.
GATCATCGCCGACGGGAACAGGAACATGTTGACGATGGAATGCTCGAAGCCCATGGCGAAGAACAGCATGACGGGCATCCACATGGCGATGACCTTGCCGCTGACGGTGGTGGAGATCATGGCGCCCACGACGCCCAGCGACACCATCCAGTTGCACAGCACGCCGCGGATGAAGATGGTCAGCATGCCGCCCGCGCCGTATTCCTTGTAGCCGAGCGTGCGGTCTTCGCCGATGTGCGAGATGACCTGGCCGACCTTGTTGGGCGGCACCGAAAAGCCGTAGGTGAACACGATGGCCATCAGCACGGCGACGGTCAGCGCGCCCAGGAAGTTGCCCACGAAGACTTTGCCCCAGTGCTTGAGGATGCCGCCCATCGTGACGCCCGGCCGCTTGTCAAAGAGCGCCAGCGGGGTCAGCACGAATACCCCCGTCAGAAGGTCGAAGCCCATCAGGTACAGGATGCAGAAGCCCACCGGAAAGAGCGCGGCGCCGAGGATGGGCGAGCCGGTCTGCACCGTGACGGTGACGGCGAAGACCGCGGCGATCGCGAGGATGGCGCCGGCCATGAAGGCGCGGATCAAGACGTCGCGGGTCGCCATGTAGAGCTTCGATTCGCCGGCATCCACCATCTTGGTGACGAACTCGGAGGGAGCTAGGTAGGACATGATGTTTCCTGTTGCTGTGCTGATGTGTTGAATACGTTCGCGGCGCCTGTCAGGCGATTTCGACCGCATCGCCGTTAAAGCGCGCCTGCCAGGTCTGCAGGCGCTGTTCGGGAAATTGCACGCAGCTGCCGTCCGCCAGCCGGAAGTGCTGCTTGTAGAGGGGGGACGCCACCACCAGGCTGCCGGCCAGTTGACCGACGATGCCCCGGCCGATGACGTTGGCGCCGGACTTCGGGTCGCGGTTTGACACCGCGTACAGGGTTTGACCCGGCGCGTCCGGCAGGTAGAACAGGGCGACCTGCGCGCCATCGACGAGTGCGACGACGCCGGAATTGGCGACGAGGTCCTGGCGGTCGCACGCGCGGCGCCAGGCGGGTTGCATTTTGGGCAGGGCGGCCATCAGACAATCTCCTCGGCAATCGGGATGACGCGCTGGGCGGCGCGCGCCGGGGCCGGGCGGGGCTGGCCGCGTTCCTGCACGAACTGGATGTCGGGATCGCCCTGGCTATCGTTGACGAAGGTGCGAAAGCGCTTGAGCTTTTCGGGGTCGCTGATGGCGTTGGCCCACTCGCATTCGTAGCGGTCCACCACCAGTTGCATCTGCGCTTCGAGCTCGTCGCCCAGACCCAGACTGTCGTCGATCACGACCGCCTTCAGGTAGTCCAGCCCGCCTTCCAGCGACTCGCGCCACACTGACGTGCGCTGTAGCTTGTCGGCCGTACGGATGTAGAACATCAGCACGCGGTCGATGTAGCGGATGAGGGTGGCGTCATCCAGGTCGGTGGCAAAGAGTTCGGCGTGGCGCGGCCGCATGCCGCCGTTGCCGCACACGTACAGGTTCCAACCGTTCTCGGTGGCGATCACGCCGATGTCCTTGCTTTGCGCCTCGGCGCATTCGCGGGTGCAGCCGGACACGGCGAACTTCAGCTTGTGCGGCGCGCGCAGGCCCTTATAGCGGTGCTCGATGTCCAGCGCCATCTTCACGCTGTCCTGCACGCCGAAGCGGCACCAGGTGCTGCCGACGCAGGATTTCACGGTGCGGGTGGACTTGCCGTAGGCGTGGCCGGTCTCGAAGCCGGCGTCGATCAGTTCGGACCAGATGCCGGGCAGCTCGTGCAGTTGCGCGCCGAACAGGTCGATGCGCTGGCCGCCGGTGACCTTGACGTACAGGTTGTATTTCTTGGCGATCATGCCGACGGCGATCAAGCCATCCGGCGTGACTTCGCCGGCCGGCATGCGCGGCACCACCGAATAGGTGCCGTTCTTCTGCATGTTGGCCATGAAGGTGTCGTTGGTGTCCTGCAGCGGCACCAGGTGCGGATCCTGGATGGGCCGGTTCCAGCAGGACGCGAGGATCGAGCCGACGGCGGGCTTGCAGATCTCGCAGCCGACGTGGCCGCGGCCGTGGCTGGCCAGGACTTCCTCAAACGTCTCGGCGCCGCTCACACGCACAATTGCGTACAGCTCCTGGCGGGTGTAGGCAAAATGCTCGCACAGGCTCTTGTCCACCACGACGCCGCGGCTGGCGAGTTCGTGTTCGACTACCTGCTTGAGCAGGCCGGCGCAACCACCGCAGCCCGAGGCCGCCTTGGTGCAGGCCTTGACGCCTGCCAGGTCCGTACAGCCGCCGTCGATCGCGTCGCAGACCGCGCCCTTGCTGACGTTGTGGCAGGAGCAGATCGTGGCGGTGGCGGGCAGGGCGTCCACGCCCAGCAGCGGCGCGGCCTGGCCCTGCGGCAGGATCAGGCTGGACGGGTCGGCGGGGGGCGCAATGCCGTTCTGCGCGTATTGCAGCAGCGTGTCGTAGTAGCTGTTGTCGCCCACCAGAACCGCGCCCAGCACGCGCTTGCCGTCGGCGGACACGACCAGGCGGCGGTAGCTGGAACCGGCCTCGTCGATATATCGGTAGCTGCGCGAGCCAGGCGTGGCGCCGTGCGCGTCGCCGATCGATCCCACGTCCACGCCCAGCAGCTTGAGCTTCGTGGACATGTCGGCCCCCGAAAACGCCTGTTCTGGCGCGCCGCACAGGTCGGCGGCGACGATGCGCGCCATCTGGTAGCCGGGCGCGACCAAGCCGAACACGGTGCCGTTCCAGGATGCGCACTCGCCGATGGCGTAGATGTTTTCGTCGCTGCTGCGGCAGCGGTCGTCGATGGCGACGCCGCCGCGCTCGGCCAGCGCCAGCCCGGCCTTGCGCGCCAGGAACACCTGCGGACGGATCCCGGCCGAAAACACGATCAGGTCGGTTTCCAGCGGAGCGCCTTCGGCAAAGCGCATGCGGTAGCGGTATTGCGTGCCCGGTTTGATGTCCTGCGTGGCGCGCGACAGATGCACGCCCACGCCCAGCGACTCGATGCGTGCCTTCAGCGCCGCGCCGCCGGCTTCGTCCAGTTGCACCGGCATCAGACGCGGCGCGAATTCGACCACGTGCGCTTCCACATTCAGCGACTTGAGCGCGTTGGCCGCTTCCAGCCCCAAGAGCCCGCCGCCCACGACCACGCCGCGCCGCGCGCCGCTCGCGGCTTCGCGGATAAGGTCCAGGTCGTCGATGCTGCGGTACACCAGGCGCGAGTTGCCCTCGGCGCCCGCGATGGGCGGCACGAAGGGATAGGAGCCCGTCGCCAGCACCAGCTTGTCGTAGGCGAAGCGGCCATTGGCGGTGATGACTTCCCGGGCGTGGCTGTCGATGTCCAGCACGGGCTCGCCCAGGCGCAGCGACACGCCGTCCTGCTCATAAAGCGAGGCCTCGCCCAGCGCCATCGACGCGGCGTCGCGGCCGTTCAGGTATTCGGACAGATGGACGCGATCATAGGCGCGGCGGGTTTCCTCGCCAAAGATGGTGATGCGATAGCGCTCGAGGGCGCCGCGGGCGATCAATTGCTCGACGCAATGATGGCCCACCATGCCGTTGCCGATGACAATCAGCGTCTGCAAGGAATCGGATGTGGCCGCTGCATTCATGGGATTTCCCCAGCCTTGGATTTTCGGATTTCAAAAGGCAAACGGCGCCCTGGACCTTGCGGTCGGGGCGCCATTGCCGGTACTGCTCACGTTGTCTTGCCGGGTCTGCACCCGCACATAGGCAATTAAGCAAAGTCCGTGCCAGGTATGTCGAAAGACGATCTAGCGGGGGGGAATCCGTCTGGATTCATAGGGAAAGGAGGTGCGGCGACGGTCCCGCGCTGCGACCCGGCGCAAGCTTTCCGGTTGATGCGCGTGCTTCGTATCGGTGCATAGTCGTGTGCGGCCTGCACCCGTTTGGCGCAGCGCAGCATGACTTTTAGGGCCAATGCCCGATGGCTGGACGCCGAATCAGGCGAATGCCTCCTGCACCGCGGCAAAGGCGGCGGCCACCAGCGGATCGTCGCGCCGCGCCGCTTGCGTGATGAACGACAGCTCGGCCTGGATCGACAGGCCCTTAACGAGCTGCAGGCCGCTGGACTGCGATTCGCGTAGCGCGATGGCGTCGCGCGCGAGGGACAGGCCCACGCCCGAGCGCACCAGATCCAGCATCGAGGCCTCCTGATCCACTTCGGCCACCGCGTGGGGCGTGATGCCCAGCGCGTCGAACTTGTCGGACAGCAGGCGGTGATGGACCGAATCGGGCGGGGTCCAGATCCAGGGCAGCGCCGCAATCTCGGCCCAGCCCCGGCCCGCGACCTGCGCGCTCCAGCTTTTCGGGGCGACGACGTAATAGGAAAAGGAAGCGAGTGGTTGGGCGTGCAGGCCGGATGGCTGGTTGCCGTCCCGGGCGTGTGGCCCCAGAAAGAATCCCA
>CBHWAL010000425.1:0-4436 GCA_966111495.1 uncultured Achromobacter sp.
GCGTGGCCAGGCTCGGCACCTTGGCCATGTCGTCCCAGCGCCGCAGGCGTATCGCGTCGGGCGCGCCGGGCATGCTGGCGAAGTCCACCGCCTGGCCGGCGTCGAAACTGCCGCCCTGCAACGCCAGGCTGCGGCGGGAATCCTCGGACAGCCTTGCTTCGTATTGCGGCTCGACATAGCAGAGGTAGCGCTTGGCCTCGACATGCAGCCGGATGGGGTCCAGCACGGCGGCGCTGAACAGCCCGCGCAGGAAAGGCAGCACGAAATATTGGTGCTTGTCGTCGATGCCGCGCAGTGTCGGCGTGCCGGGCCGGTCGGCGATCAGGTGGCCCAGGTCATGCATCAGGCACGCGGTAATGAGGTGGGCGTTGGCGCCGTTCTGCTCGGCCAGCGTCGCCGTCTGCAGCGCGTGCCGCAGATGGCTGACGGATTCGCCATGATAGGAACGGTGCCCGCGTTCCAGGAAGAGCTGTTCGATTTCCTGCAGGGTCAAGGCCATGGTTGTCTCCTGAGTGGCCGCAAGGGGAAGAGGCGGGCAGTGACCGCAACGGTCAGCCGGCTGCCGGCGCCATCTCCAGAAAGCGCGCGATAAGCTGCACCGGTTGGCGCTCGCGCAGGCAGTACAGGTACTCATTCATCACGATGCCGGCGTCCTGGATGTCCAGGGCGGCCAGATCGGGGTGGGACGGAATCTCGCGTGACGGGATCAGGCTGATGCCCAGCTCGCACAGGATGGCTTGGCGGATCGATTCGCGGCTGCCGATTTCCAGCGTGCGGCGCATGGTGATGCCGGCCGCCTGCAGCGCTTCTTCGGTCAGCTGGCGCGTCATCGAGCCGGGCTCGCGCAAGAGCAGCGCGTGCTCGGCCAGATCCGCCAGCCGCACCTGGGCGCGCCGCGCCAGCGGGTGGGCCCGGTGCGTGACGACGCGGATCGGGTCCGCGGCGATCTTGCGTCGGTACAGATGCTTGTCATCCGTCAGAAAGGAAGACGTGGCAATCTCGATGCGGTAATCCTGCAGCGCCCGCAGCATCGATTGCGAATTGCCGATCGTGACGGTCAGGTCGATGCCGGGATAGCGCTGGTTGTAGCGCCGCACGGTATCCATGATGTAGTAGGGCCCGGTTGCGCCGATGCGCAGATTGCCTTCGCGCAGGTCGCTCGCGTCGCGCAGCCGGAAGTCGATCTCGGTCTCCTGCTGCACCAGTTTTTCGACCATCGGCATCAGGTTCTGCCCGGCGTCCGACAGCCGCATGCCGCGGCCCTGCCGGTGAAACAGTTCGATGCCGTAGCGCGATTCGAGCTGGCGCAGTTGCCCCGTCACCGTGGGCTGGCTAACGCCCAGTTGGGCGGCGGCCTTGGTGACAGTTCCGCAGCGGGCCACGGCATAGAAGGATTTGAGTTCGGCGACGAGCACGGTCGGGGGCGAAGGTTGTACGCAATGCGCAAGACCGCCAGTACACCAAAATAATTTGATGTTTTTATTACTGCATTTGCGCGAAGTGTCATAAACGCTCAATACGCCGCTTCCATACTGCCTTCGTTCCCAGACCGGAGGCCCCATGCCCCAACGCGATACCGCCTTTCTCTCCGTGCAGAATCTCGTCAAGCGATTCGGCACCCACACGGCGCTGGCCGGTGTGTCGCTGGATATCCGCGCCGGAGAATTGGTGTGTCTGCTGGGGCCGTCGGGTTGCGGCAAGACGACGCTGCTGCGCGCGATCGCCGGGCTGGAGCGCCAGGACAGCGGAACCATCGTGCTGTCGGGCCGCGACATCTCCCACGCCGAGCCGCAGGCGCGCGACTACGGGATCCTGTTCCAGTCGTATGCGCTGTTTCCGAACCTGACCGTGGCCCAGAATGTGGCCTACGGCCTGAGCGGCAAGCGTGCCCACCGCACCCACGTCGCCAACCGCGTCGAGGAAATGCTGACGTTGGTCGGCCTGGCCGGCGCGTCGGACAAATACCCCGGTCAGATCTCGGGCGGCCAGCAGCAGCGCGTGGCGCTGGCGCGCGCGTTGGCGCCGTCGCCGTCCCTGCTGTTGCTGGACGAACCCATGTCGGCGTTGGATGCGCGGGTGCGTGAACACCTGCGCATCGAACTGCGCGCGCTGCAAAAGCGCCTGTCCATCACCACGCTCATGGTGACGCATGACCAGGAAGAGGCCATGGTGATGGCCGACCGCATTGCCGTGATGAACGGCGGCGTCATCGAACAGTACGGCACGCCGCGCGAACTGTATCGCCAGCCGGGTTCGGCCTTCATCGCCGATTTTGTGGGCGAGGCCAACTGGCTGCCGTTCGAACGCATCGACGACCATCGCGCCCGCGTGGGGCGTCAGGAGCTGGCGGTGGATACGGCCCTGGACGCCGTTTCCGGCAAGCTGTTCGTGCGTCCGGAGGCCGTGCGCGTCAGCATGACCAAGCCGGAAGAGCCCAATTCCATGCTGGCGGACGTGCTGGACGGCGTGTTCCTGGGTCGCAGCTATCGTCTCGCACTGCGTCTGGAAGGCGTGCCCGGCGCCACGGTCCATTCCATCGTGTCCCCCGAAACCGGAGACGCCCTGCTGGGCGCTCACGCTGCCGGCCGCTGCTGGGTGGAGCTTCCGCGCCATGCGATACGCGCCTACGCTTGATCCGGCCGTGAACAATTCCCGCGCCATCGGCCAGCCCGCCGCGGTCTCCGCCGCGCCCGCCATCCCCTCGTCCGCCGCCGCGCCGCTGCCCGCCTTGGGACGCCGCCCGATGCCCGCCTGGATTGGCGCGCTGGGCCTGGCGCTGGGGCAGGGCGGCCTGGCGCTTGGCCTCCTGATATTCCTGGCGTTGCCGTTGGCGGCGATCCTCATCAAATCCGTCACGGACGCCGACGGCGGCTGGGCGGGCCTGTCGGTCATCGCCAGCATCGTCGGCGCCGACGGATTCATGGATATGGTCGGGCGCAGCCTGGCCGTGGGCGTCGTGACGACCCTGCTGGTGGTGCCCTGCGCCTACGGCTTTGCCTATGGCCTCACGCGCACCCGCCTGCCGGGCAAGGGCCTTCTGCGCACGGTCGCGCTGCTGCCGCTGCTCGCGCCGTCACTGTTGCCCGGCATCGCGCTGGTCTACCTGCTGGGCAATCAGGGCCTGCTCAAGGGCCTGACCGGCGGCGCCACCATCTATGGCTTCTGGGGCATCGTGGTGGGCGAGGCGTTCTACACCTTTCCGCATGCGCTCATGATCCTGCTGACGGGCCTGGCGCTGGCCGACGGCCGGCTTTACGACGCGGCGCGCGCCATGGGCGCGGGGCCGTGGCGCACCTTCATGACGGTCACGCTGCCCGGCACGCGCTATGCGGTTTTCTCGGCCTGCTGCGTGGTGTTCACGCTGACCGTCACGGACTTCGGCGTGCCCAAGGTGGTGGGCGGCGACTACAACGTGCTGGCCATGGAAGCCTACAAGGCGGTGGTGGGGCAGCAGAATTTCCCCAAGGGCGCGGCCATCGGCATTTTGCTGCTGCTGCCGGCGCTGCTGACGTTCGTGCTGGACCGGCGGTTGCGAGCCCGCCAAGGTGCTCAGATGAGCGGCCGCGCGCAGCCTTATGCTGCCGGCATGAACGGCCAGCGCGACGCGGCGTTCCTGGTCCTGTCCGGCGTGATGGCGGCCTTCCTGCTGCTGATCATCGGCGTGGCGGTCTGGGCCTCGTTCGTGAAGATGTGGCCCTACAACCTGTCGATGTCGCTGCGTTCGTACGACTTCGACAACATGGACGGCGGCGGCTGGCTGGCGTGGCGCAACAGCCTGCAGCTCGCGTTCTGCACCGCGCTCGTGGGCACCCTGGTGGTATTCGTCGGCGCGTGGATGATGGAGAAGGTGCCTGCCCGCGGCACGATGGCGCGCGGCCTGCGCGGCATGGCCGGCATGCTGGCGCTGATGCCGATGGCCGTGCCGGGACTGGTGCTGGGCCTGGGCTACATCTTCTTCTTCAACAGCCCGTCGAACCCGCTGAACATGCTGTACGGCACGATGCCGCTGCTCGTGTTGTGCACGGTCGTCCACGTCTATACCAGCGCGCATCTGACGGCCGCGACCGCGCTCAATGCGCTGGACCCGGAGTTCGAGGCCGCCTCCGCCTCGCTGAAGGTGCCGCGCCTGACGACCTTTGTGCGCGTGACGCTGCCCATGTGCCTGCCCGCGGCGCTGGACGTGGCCCGCTACCTTTTTGTTTCCGCCATGACGACCGTGTCGGCGGTGGTGTTTCTGTATAGCCCGTCCACGGTGCTGGCCGCCGTCGCCGTGCTCAACATGGATGACGCCGGCTTCATCGGCCCGGCCGGCGCCATGTGCACGGTCATCATGGCCAGCTCAGACGTCGCCGCGCTGGTCCTTCACCTGGCGAGCCGCGCCCTGGTGGCGCGCACCCAGGCCTGGCGGCGACCGTCGTCCCGTTGACCGAACATTT
>CBHWAL010000426.1:0-4423 GCA_966111495.1 uncultured Achromobacter sp.
TCATCGACCTGGGCTCGGCCCGCACCGCGGGCATCCAGGACCTGAGCGCCGAGGGAGACGACGCCATGCCGGTGCTGGGCACCGCCCAATATGCGGCGCCCGAGTACTTCCTGGGCGAAGCCGGCACGGCGCGGTCCGACATCTATTCGCTGGCCGCGATCCTGTACCAGATGCTGTCCGGCCGCCTGCCCTACGGGGCCGATGTGGCGCGCTCGCGCAGCCGCGCCGCGCAACTGCGTCTGACCTACGTGTCGGTGCTGGACCGGGAACGCGAAATTCCCGCCTGGATCGACAGCGTGCTCAGCCGCGCCCTGCATCCCGATCCGCAGCACCGCACCCCCGAGCTGTCCGAATTCACGCACGCGCTGCGCAATCCGCCCGACGTGCGCGGCGCCGAGCGCCTGCCCCTGCTGGAACGCAATCCGGTGGCATTCTGGAAAGGCCTGTGCCTTGTCCTGACCATCGTGATCGTGATCCAGGCCCTGATCCCCTGAAACGAGACGACCATGCCCGCCACGAATCCCACCGTGTCCCTGATCGGCGCCGGCCCCGGCGACCCCGAGCTGCTGACCTTGAAAGCCGTCAATGCGCTGGCCCGGGCCGACGTGGTCCTGGTCGACGACCTGGTCAATCCCGAGATCCTGCAGCACTGTCCCAACGCCCGCATCGTGCGCGTGGGCAAGCGCGGGGGCTGCCGCTCCACGCCGCAGGACTTCATTCAACGCCTGATGCTGCGGTATGCCCGCCAAGGGCTGCGCGTGGCGCGCCTGAAAGGCGGCGACCCCTGCATCTTTGGCCGTGGCGGCGAGGAAGCGCAGTGGCTCAGCGACCACGGCGTGGCCTGCGAGATCGTGAACGGCATCACCGCCGGGCTGGCCGCGGCCACGTCCGCCGGCATCCCGCTGACGCAGCGCGGCATGGCCCAGGGCGTTACACTCATCACCGCGCATTCGCAAGACGGCGCAACGCCCGATTGGTCTGGATTGGCGCGCAGCGGCACGACGCTGGTGGTCTACATGGGCGTGGCAAAGGTGCACGACATGACCCGCCAGTTGCTGGACGCCGGCATGGCCCCGGACACCCCCGTGGCAATGATCGAGCGCGCGTCGCTTCCCGGCCAGCGGGTCTGTGCGTCGACGCTTGCCGGCATGGCATCCGACGCCCAGGCCTTCCGGTTGCGCAGCCCGGCCGTGCTGGTCATCGGCGAAGTTGCCGCCTGCCGGATGTTCGGCGTGCTGGACGACGCAGCAGGCGCGATGGCGCCGCAACGCCGGACGGCCTGATTTCCGCGAAGACACCGCGCCTCACCCCGCATAGAGATTCCGATGGCCGAACGCCACATGCCGCCGCCGCTGCGTTTTCTGCTTGCCGCCCGCCGCAGCGAGCTTCAGGGACTGGAAGTCCTGGCCGCGACGTGCGATCTGGTGCTGCGCATCAGCGCGCTGGTGCACGCGCTGCAGAAAGAGCGCGGGTACTCCAACCTGACCCTGTGCAGCGCCGTAGACCGGCTGCAGCCGGCGCTGGCCGGCCTGTCAAATGACGCGCAGGCCGTGGAGGCCGACGTGCGCACTTTCCTGGAAGGCCTGGAGGCCGACACCGCGGCCGGCAGCAGCCGCGCGCGTCTGCTCAATTGCATTGCGTACGCCCTCTTCCGCCTGGACGAACTGCCAGCCTTGCGCCGCGAGGTTCGCGACCGGCGCGTGGCGGTGGAAGACGCCGACATCCGCTTCACCCAGGTGATCGGCAGCCTGCTGGCGGTAGTCTTTGAAGCCGCCGACTCGTCACTGGACCCGGACGTGACGCGCCTGTTGGTGGCGCTGCTGAACTTCATGCAAGGCAAGGAACTGAGCGGCCAGGAGCGCGCCTGCGGCGTCATGGGCTTTACGGCCGGCTGGTTCGACGAAGCGCGCAAGGCGCGCATGCTGGGCCTGGCGGCCAACCAGGCGCGCAGCTTCGGCGTCTACACGCAGTACGCGCAAGGTGCGTCGTTACAGGCGTGGGATCAGGTTCAACAGCAGGCGCAGCCGGTGCAACGCATGCGCGACATGGCGCAGCACACGTCAGACGCGCAGCGTGTGGACAGCGGTCTGGCCGAGTTGTGGTTTGAACTGTGCACCGCGCGCATCGACGCCATGCGCAACGTCGAAACACAGTTGGCCGAGGAACTGGCGCAGCAATGTGCCCGGCGCATCGCCGACACCCGCCAGGAGCTGGACGACCGCCGCCTGCTGCTTAGCCGTTATACCGATCACGCCAGCGGCCGCGCGCCCAGCATGGTGTTCAGCGTGCAGAGCCGCATCCTGGACGTGCCGCCCGAGGACGGCGTGGGCAGCGAGCTGGAACGGTCGATCCTGGACATGATGCGCGAGCAGACGCTGCGCATGCAGCACGCCGACGACGCGCTGACCAGCGTGCGGGGCGCGCTGGACGACAGAAAGCGCATCGACCGCGCCAAGCTGCTATTGATCAGCCGCTACGGCCTGACCGAGCAGGCGGCGCATGAGCGCCTGCAACGCGCGGCGATGGACGGCGGCCTGTCGCTGGCGGACGTGGCGCGGCAGATCATTGCGCAGCTTGGCGGCAATTGAATCGCCGGGTTTAAAGAGTAAATGCCCTAACGGAACACGCGCTGCACCAGGCTGACGGCCGCCGCCGCCAGCGCCACGCCCGCCACGACTCGGAAATGATCCAGGCTGGCCAGCAGCATCGACTGCTGGTTCAGCAGTTGCGCGATCTGCGCCGTGGCAAGCTGCTGCGCCTCTGCGGGCCCCGCCGCGGCGGCGAAATAGGCGGTCAGCTGCGCCATCGCCGCCTCGAAGCGCGCGTTGCCGGTCGCGATGCTTTCCTGCAGCACCGTGTAATGCCGGGACGTGAACCACTGCTGGCCGACGGTGGCCAGCATGATACCCAGCGCCTGGCCGATCTGCGCCAACATGTTCTTGACCTGCTGAGCATGGGCGAACACCGCCGGATCGCCCGTCAGGCCGGTGAAGGTCTGCATCGCGGTTGTGGGCATGAGGGTCATGATGAACATGCCGTAGCAGGCCAGCGCGGGAAACACGTCGGTCCACATATTGGCTGTGGGGGTCAGGCGCGACATCCAGACCCCGAACGCCGCCAGCGCCAGAAAGCCGGTCACGAAGAACTTGCGCGGCGACGGCCAGCGCGGCAGCAATTGCGACATCACTGCCCAGGTCAGCACGCCCGCCCCCAGCCCCATCGCGAAGAACTCGCCCGCGGTGATCCATGCTTGCCCCAGCGCGCGTTGCAGCATCAGCGGCACCAGGTAGCCATTGGCGCCAAGCATCACGTAGCAAACCATGAAGAGGCCCAGCCCGCACAGGAACCGCACTTCTTTCATGCCGCCCAGCCTGAGCAGCGGCGCGCCGTTGCGTGTCTCCGACCAGACGAAGTAACCCAGCGCGGCCACGCCCGCCGCGGCCGACAGCGCCAAAAAGCTGCCTTGGCTGAAGAAGTCGTAATAGGCGCGCTGCAACGCATGCAGCACCAAAAAGCTGCCCGCGCCCAGCGCGGCGATCGGCAGCAGGCGCACATTGCCGGGCAGCACCGAGCCCGCTTCACGGCCCGGCATGGCCAGCATGACCGGCGCCATCGCCAGCAGCGACAGCGCCGCGATCAGCCAGAACATCAATGGCCAGCCATCGTGTTCGACCGCCATCGCGGCCAGCCACGGCGCCAGCGCCGTGCCCACGCACAGGCCCGTCGCCAAGGCCTTGATGCCCAGAAAACGCGCCGGACTGGGCGGAATCAGGTTCACGGTCAGCCGGGACGACGTAAGCATCGCCGCGCAGCCCATCGCCATCAGCACCCGCCCCAACAGGAACCCGGCCTGGTCCTCTGCCAGCGCGCACACGGCCGCGCCCACGCCCGCCGCGGCCAGCGACGCCAACAGGTAGACCCGCAGGCCCAGCCGGTGCGTCAGCCAGCCCTGCAACGCGATCATCATCACCGCCACGCAGGCGTAGATGAGCGCAATGTGCGTGTATTCCTCGGGGCTGGCGCCGATCTCGCCCATGATGGGCGCGGCGCCGAACGTGGCCATGCCGTTCTGCAGGAAGTCGATGAACGTCAGCGCGCCGATGACCAGCAGCAGCGAGACCGGGGGCTTGGCGTGGGACATCATGCGCCGTCCGCTCAAAGGTTGGCGTCGATGATGGCGCGCACCTGCGCGTCGGCCTGCGACAGTTCGTCGCCATACACCGCCGTCGTATAGGCCTGCGCAGGTCCTTGCGCCGCGACCAGGCGCTTGCCGTCGCGCGCCTCGGTATCTACCTCGACCCGCATCGACAGACCGAGCTGCAGCGGCTGCGCGGCGACCTCGGCCGGGGGCCCCGCGAGTGGCCCAGGCCCCCCCGGGCACCCCAATGTGCCGGTGGCGGGGGCGGGAGGCGCCCGCCGCACG
>CBHWAL010000427.1:0-4416 GCA_966111495.1 uncultured Achromobacter sp.
GGCGCGCCGGATCAGGCGTCCATCACCCTGCTGGTCGGGCCCGAAGGCGGCTGGCCGGACAAGGAATTGGAAGCGGCCCGCACGGCGGGTGTGCAGGCCATGCGCTTTGGCCCCCGGGTGCTGCGCACCGAGACGGCCGGTCTGGCACTGCTATCGGCGATCAGCGCGCTGCGCGGGTGGTAGGTCAGTCGTTTTCGCCGTAGGGCGCGGCGGCCACGCCGGGCTCGGGTTCAGGATGCGCGCCGGCGTGTTCAATCACATAGGCAAACACACGGCCATTTTCGTGCGCGAAATCCGCCGCGTCCGAGCAGACGGTTTCGATGCGGCCGGCGTCTTCTTCAAGCGCCGGATCGCCGGAATGCAGACGGTACAGCCACAGCACCACACCAGATTTGTGATCCAGCACCGTGTCGCACAGGCAGTCGTACAGGGCGTCGAGGTTGCCGCCGAAGTACTCGGGGAAATCCACCGCCTTGACGATGGCGCGCAAGACCGCCGAGCGGCTGCGGCACGGGTCGCAATTGGCAACAAACAAGGACAGGCCAAGTTCGTGCGCGGCGTCCACCACGGCTTTCTTGTCGAGCCCGTCGTGAGCCAGCGCTCCGCCGCGCATCAGCTGCCGCTGCAAAGTAGATTGGCCATTGCGCGTCATGCCTGTGCCTCCCTGAAAAAGGCGATCACTTCGTCGTTACGTCGCATCGTATCGGCATAACCCAGTTCTATCAATCGCTTGGTGTAGCCAGCTTCGAACAGGAGGTAGGACATCAGCGCCCCGCCCCCCGGACGGTTTGGATCGGACGATACACCGAGTACGCGGAAAAGCGCACGCGCCTGCGCAGGCATATCGTGCAAATGTTCGAGCGCCATCAAATCCAGCGACTGACTGGGCGTGATCGTCAACACCTCGATGCGGCGCACGGTGGGCGGTGCGCCGTTCGGGTCCGCGTGGTCCATCAGGTAGTTGATGCGCTCCAGACGCTCGACATCCGCCGACAGGCCATCCAAAAAGATGCTCGACAGCGCATGCCCGCCGACCTGCGCCAGCGACGGATACGGCGGAGAGGCTTCGCGGTTTTCGGGATGGGTGTCGTCGCGGTAGCCCGTGCCGATCACCATGACGCGGTGCGCACCCAGGTGGATCGCGGGACTGATGGGCGCGAGCTGGCGCATCGAGCCGTCGCCGCACCATTCGCCCTTGCCGTGCACCTGCACCTGGCGCGCCGGAAAGACAAAGGGAATGGCCGACGACGCCATCAGATGTTCGATGCCGATGGGCGTGGGGATCGCCAGCCGCAGATAGCGGTGCCAGGGTTCGATCGGCGTATGCGCCTGATAGAACGTCAAGTGTTCGCCGCTGGTGTAGCCCGATGCGGTGATGGCCAGCGCGGACAACGAACCGCTCTCCAGGTTGGCGCGCAGATTGCTGAAGTCCAGCACGCGTTCCAGCAGCCCTTGCATCGGGGTATTGTCCAGCAGCGAGTGCGGGCGTTTGCGCGTCAGGCCGGAATACATCCAGCCCAGCGACAAGAGGCCCAGCCACCGCACGCCAGTGCGAATCAGCCCGGGCGCGTCGGCCCGGTAGATCATGTCAGTGTTCAGCGACGACCACAGGCGGCGGATGCGCCGCACGCCCAGATGGGGCCGGTCGGCGCGGCAGGCCAGCGCGGCGGCGTTGATGGCGCCGGCGGACGTGCCGCAAATGATGTCGAAGGGGTTCTGGAATCGGGAATGCCAGTCCGGGTCCAGCAGTTCCATGATGGCGCTGAGCACCCCGACCTGGTAGGCGGCGCGCGCACCGCCCCCCGTCAGGACCAGGCCGGTGGGCGTGCGCGGGCACGCCCTGCCGGCCGGCTTGACTTCAACGTGGCGTATTGACATCGACCACCGTCATCGCGGTCATGTTGACGATGCGGCGCACGGTGGAGCTGGAGGTCAGGATGTGCACGGGGGCATTGGCGCCAAGCAGGAACGGACCTACTGCCACGTTGCCGCCCGCCGCCGTCTTGAGCAGGTTGTAGGCGATGTTGCCGGAATCCACATTCGGGCACACCAGCAGGTTGGCTTCGCCCTTGAGCGTGGACGACGGCAGGATGCGCATGCGCAGGCCCTCGTCCAGCGCGCAGTCGCCATGCATTTCGCCGTCGATCTCCAGCTCGGGGTCCATCTGGCGCACCAGTTCCAGCGCGCGGCGCATCTTGGCGCCCGACGCCGAGCTGCCCGAGCCGAAATTGCTGCGCGACAGCAGCGCGGCCTTGGGCGCCAGGTACATGCGGCGCATTTCGCGCGCGGCGGCCACGGTAAATTCGGCGATCTGTTCAGCGGTGGGCTCGTCGTTCACATGCGTGTCCACCAGCACCACCGTGCGCTCGTTGAGCAGCAGGATGTTCATGGCGGCGTACACGTTGTGGCCCGGGCGGCGGCCGATCACCTCGTCCACGAAACGCAGGTGATCGTGATACGCGCCGACAGAGCCGCAGACCATGCCGTCGGCATCGCCCAGGTGCACCATCATTGCGCCGATCAGCGTCATGCGGCGGCGCATTTCCACACGCGCCATCTCCTTGGTGATGCCGCGGCGGCACATGCGTTCCCAGTAGGTCGTCCAGTACTGGTGGAAACGCTCGTCGTATTCGGGGTTGGTGACTTCCACGTCCTCGCCCAGACGCAGGCGCAGGCCCAGCTTTTCGATGCGGGTCAGCAGCACCGAAGGCCGGCCCACCAGGATCGGACGGGCAAGGCCTTCGTCCACCACCACCTGCACGGCGCGCAGCACGCGCTCGTCTTCGCCTTCCGCGAACACGATGCGGGCCGGGCCGCCTTCGCGCACGATGCGCTTGGCCGCCGAGAACAGCGGCTTCATGAACGCGCCGGAGTGGTACACGAACTGCTGCAGTTGCTCTTCGTAGGCTTCCAGGTCAGCCAGCGGGCGCGTCGCCACGCCGCCTTCCATCGCGGCCTTGGCCACCGCCGGCGCGATGCGCACGATCAGGCGCGGATCGAAGGGCTTGGGAATCAGGTATTCGGGGCCGAACGAGATGTCGAACGTGCCGTAGGCCGCAGCCACGACTTCGTTCTGTTCCTCCTCGGCGAGTTCGGCAATGGCGTAGACCGCCGCCTTTTCCATTTCGCGCGTGATGGTCGTGGCGCCCACGTCCAGCGCGCCGCGGAAGATGTACGGGAAGCACAGCACGTTGTTGACCTGGTTCGGGTAGTCCGAACGGCCCGTGGCCATGACAACGTCGTCTCGCACGCCGTGCGCCACTTCCGGCAGGATTTCCGGCGTGGGGTTGGCCAGCGCCAGGATCAGCGGACGCGAACCCATCGCGGCGACCATTTCCGGCTTCAGCACGCCGCCGGCCGACAGGCCCAGGAACACGTCGGCGCCGGGAATCACCTCGGCCAGCTTGCGGGCGTCGGTCTTTTGCGCAAAGCGCGCCTTGTCCGGGTCCATCAGCGTGGTGCGGCCCTCAAAAACCACGCCCTCGATGTCGGTGACCCAAATGTTTTCGAGCGGCAGGCCCAGGTCCACCATGAGGTCCAGGCACGCCAGCGCCGCGGCGCCCGCGCCGGAGGTAACAACCTTGACCTGCTTGATGTCCTTGCCCACGACCTTCAGGCCGTTGATGAAGGCGGCCGACACGGTGATGGCGGTGCCGTGCTGGTCATCGTGAAAGACCGGGATCTTCATGCGTTCGCGCAGCTTGCGCTCGACGGTGAAGCACTCCGGGGCCTTGATGTCTTCAAGGTTGATGCCGCCGAAGGTGGCTTCCAGGCCGGCAATGATCTCGACCAGCTTGTCCGGGTCGGTTTCGTTGATTTCGATGTCGAAGACATCCAGGCCGGCGAACTTCTTGAACAGAACCGCCTTGCCTTCCATGACCGGCTTGGAGGCCAGCGCGCCGATGTTGCCCAGGCCCAGCACCGCGGTGCCGTTGGTGATGACGCCCACCAGATTGCCCCGCGCCGTGTAGCGGAACACGTTGGCCGGATCGGCAACGATTTCCTCACAGGCCGCCGCCACGCCGGGCGAGTACGCCAGCGCCAGATCGCGCTGGTTCGTCAGTTGCTTGGTCGGCGTGACCGAGATTTTGCCGGGGCGCCCGTGCTCGTGATATTCAAGGGCGGCTTTGCGAAGGTTGGCATCCATAGGTCGGCTACTGGCTAGAGTGTGTGACACGAAAGAGGGAGGAATTCTATTCCCATGACGGGCCGCGCGATACGCGGGCCTGCTTCTTTCTTGAGGTCGAGCGCCGGAATCTTACAGCAAGCTGAACGATTGTCAGACTTCAGGCCACCGGATTTCGGGGAAGCAGCCGTCGGGGTCGAACTGGGTTTTGACACGTCCGTCCAGCCGCACGGTCGCCAATCCCGCGGCGGCCGGGGCGGGCCCGGGCCCGCCTTCGGCCTGGCGGTCGT
>CBHWAL010000428.1:0-4407 GCA_966111495.1 uncultured Achromobacter sp.
TGCCCGACAGCGTCTTGAAGCAGACGTCGCGGGTGATCGTCAAAAATTCGTCGATATACGAGGCGTCCGTGTCCTCGCTGCGCACCGTGGCATACAGCGTGCGCCACACCCCTTGCGGCCCCAGGCGGCAAAGCCGCAGCCATCCCTGGTTCATGTATTCCGTCAGCGCCCAGTTCGGCAGCGCCGCCACGCCGCGATTGCTGGCCACCAGTTGTGCAATGATCGGCGTCAGCTCCGCCTTGCGGATGGCGGCCGGCTCCACATCCGCCGGGTCCAGAAAGGCGGTAAAGACGTCCAGGCGCTGCTTGTCCACGGGATAGGTAATCAGCGTCTGGTCTGCCAACTGTTCCGGCACGATGAATTTGCTGCCCGCTAGCGCGTTGGATTCGGACACGGCCAGCACCAATTCATATTTGAATAGCGGCAGGTATTCCACGGCGTCCAGCGGCTGCGGGTCCGAGGTGATGACCAGGTCCAGGTCGCCCCGCACCAGCGCGGGCAAGGGGGCGAACGAGAACGCTGCCGACAGGTCCAGCGCGACATCCGGCCATTGCACCCGAAAGGCGTCCAGCGCCGGCATCAGCCACTGAAAGCAGGAATGGCAGTCGATCGCCAGGTGCAGCCGGCCGGTGCGGCCGGCCGCGAGCCGCTGCAGGTCGCGTTCGGTGGCGCGGATGCGCGGCAGGACGTCGTCGGCCAGCGCCAGCACCCGCAGGCCAGCCGTCGTCAGGCGGGCCGGCCGCGTGCGGCGATTCAACAGGGGCGTGCCCAGCCGGGTTTCCAGGTCCCGCAATTGATGCGACAGCGCGGACTGCGTCAGGTGCAGGCGTTCGGCAGCTTCCTGGAGGCTGCCGCCATCCCGGATGGCGGTCAGAGTTTCGAGGTGGCGGATTTCTAGCATCGGGGCGGCTTCATACAGGATAAATCCATAAGGCAATCCAGGCGCCAACCGGCAGGCGTCCGGAACGATTCGATATTCTATGAGAGTTTTTCATCTTATGAATGTAGACATTGATTTTGATTCATTTAACTTTGGGGTCAGAATAGTCGTCACTTGAACAAATTTTGTGGAAAGGCGTGTTCACATGACTACGATTCATAATTTGGGATTCCCGCGCATTGGCGCGCAGCGCGAACTCAAGCGCGCTGTCGAAGCGTATTGGGCGGGCAAGCAGACTGCCGGCGAGCTGGAAGAAACGGGCCGTGAGTTGCGCGCCCGTCATTGGCGGCTTCAGGCGGCGGCCGGCGTCAAACTTGTGCCGGTGGGCGATTTCGCCTGGTACGACCAGATCCTGGAATGGTCGACGCTGCTTGGCGCGGTGCCTGCGCGCTTCGGCCAGAAGGACACCGAACCCGTGTCGCTGGACACGCTCTTTCGCATGGGCCGCGGCCGCGCCCCGTCCGGCAAGCCCGCCGCCGCTTGCGAGATGACGAAGTGGTTCGACACCAACTACCATTACATCGTCCCCGAACTGGTGCCCGGGCAGACCTTCCGCATTGCCCGGGAATCCCTGTTCGAGCAGGTCAAGGAAGCGCAGGCGCTGGGTCTGCAAGTAAAGCCGGTCATCCCCGGCCCGCTGACCTGGCTGTTCCTGGGCAAGGGCGACGCGTTTGCCGACGGCGCCGCCGATGCGGGCAAGCTTGCGCTTCTAACCGCGCTGTTGCCGGTCTACCAAGAAGTGCTGGCGCGCTTTGCCAAGCTGGGTGTCGAGTGGGTGCAGATCGACGAGCCCATCCTGGCGCTCGACCTGCCGCAAGCCTGGCGCGATGCGTTCAAGCAGGTGTACGCCGCGCTGTCCGCCAGCCCGGTCAAGCTGCTTGCCGCCACCTACTTCGACGGTCTGAAAGACAATCTCTCGACGGTACAGGCCCTGCCGGTTGCGGGTCTGCATGTGGACCTGGTGCGGGCGCCCGAACAGCTGGCTGCCGTGGCGGCCGGCCTGAATGACGGTCAGGTGCTCTCCGCGGGCGTCATCAACGGCCGCAATATCTGGCGTACCGACCTGGACGCCGCCATCGCCACGCTCGCCCCGATCGCACGCCAGTTGGGCGACCGCCTGTGGCTGGCGCCGTCGTGCTCGCTGCTGCACGTGCCGGTCGACCTGGAAATCGAAACCGAACTGGATGCCGAACTCAAGAGCTGGCTGTCCTTTGCCGCCCAAAAGCTGGACGAGCTCAGCCTGCTGGGCCGCGCGCTCGACAGCGCCACCGACCCGACCGTGCAGGAAGGCCTGGCCGGGCAGCGCGCCGCACTGGCCGCGCGCCGCGCCTCGGTACGCATCCACAACCCCGCCGTGGCCCAGCGCATGGCCGCCGCCACGGGCGTGTCGCGCGACCGCGCGCCGTTCGCCGGCCGCATTGCGCGCCAGCAAGAACAGCTTGGGCTGCCCGCCTATCCCACCACGACGATCGGTTCGTTCCCGCAGACAGCCGAAATCCGCGCGCTGCGCCGCGACTGGAAGGCTGGCGCCCTGACGGATTCGGCGTACGAAGGCGCCATCCGCAAAGAGATCGAGGAAGTCATCCGCTTCCAGGAAAAGGTGGGCCTGGACGTGCTGGTGCACGGCGAACCCGAGCGCAACGACATGGTCGAGTATTTCGGCGAGCTGCTCGCCGGCTTCGCCTTCACGAAGAACGGCTGGGTGCAAAGCTACGGCTCGCGTTGCGTGAAGCCGCCGATCATCTTCGGCGACGTCGCACGCCCCGCGCCCATGACAGTCGGGTGGTCGGCCTACGCGCAATCGCTGACGGACAAGCCGGTCAAGGGCATGCTGACCGGCCCGGTGACCATCCTGCAATGGTCGTTCGTGCGCGACGACCAACCGCGCGAGCAGACCTGCCGTCAGCTCGCGCTGGCGCTGCGCGACGAGGTCGTGGACTTGGAAGCGGCCGGCATCAACGTCATTCAGATCGACGAGCCCGCCATCCGCGAAGGCCTGCCGCTGCGCCGCGCCGACTGGCAGGCGTATCTCGACTGGGCCGTGGACTGCTTCCGCCTGTCGACCGCAGGCGTGCGCGACGAGACGCAGATCCACACCCATATGTGCTATTCGGAGTTCAACGACATCATCGAATCCATCGCGGCCATGGACGCCGACGTGATAACGATCGAAACGTCGCGCTCCAATATGGAGCTGCTCAAGGCGTTCGAGGACTTCCGTTACCCGAACGACATCGGCCCCGGCGTGTACGACATTCACTCGCCCAACGTGCCGGAGGTGGACTGGATGGTGGACCTGATGAACAAGGCCGCTGCCCGCCTGCCCAAGGAACGCCTCTGGGTGAACCCCGACTGCGGCCTGAAGACGCGCGCGTGGCCGGAAACCGAGGCTGCATTGATCGGCATGGTCCAGGCGGCCCGCGCGCTGCGCGACGCGGCCTGACGCCATGGTCCGTCCCCGGCGCGCAGGCGCTGGGGCGCCGCATTCCCTAACCCGGTCGTGCCCCTCGCGCGAGCCGGTTTTTTTGCCAGCTACCCACGGCGATTTCAGGGCCGATCTGGCGCCGGCCCAGCGCGAACCGCCGCCGCCGCGCGCGTCAGCGTGTGGGATAGCGGGCCATCCCCCGGCCAATTAATACGATTGCGGCAGGCCGCCTGCGCTATACTTTGAAGGTTTTGTTGCCGCGCACCATTACGCGCTGGCCGTCTCTGCCCCGCAGGCCCCACGCATGCCCTTGCCACCACCAGATTGTCCTCGTCAGCCGCTGCATACGCGTTCCATACGTGTGCAGTCGTACGCGCGCGATGACGGCAACTGGGATCTGGAAGCCGAGCTGATCGACGTCAAGGCGTACGATTTTCCCAAGCGCGACGGCGAGATGTTCAAGGCCGGGCAACCCATCCATCATATGCACCTGCGCATCACCATCGACGAGCAATTCTCGATCGTGGCGGCTCAGGCCGTCTATGACGCGGCGCCTTATGGCGAGCATTGCAAGGCCATCGAGCCGGCGTACACTGACCTGATCGGCATGAACCTGCTCAAGGGGTTCCGTCGCCAGGTCAAAGAGCGGTTCGGGCATGTGGAAGGCTGTACGCACATGACCGAACTGTCGCAGGTGCTTCCCACCGCGGCGGTCCAGACCATGGCCAACCGCCGGCGGCAGGAACCCAACCCGAACCGGCGTCCATTCCAATTGGACGGCTGCCATGCGCTCAGCACTGGCGGCCCTGTGGTGGCTGAGCATTATCCCGAGTGGTACACCGGGGGTAGCGCTGAGGCATCGGCCGAGTCGTCCTCCGATTCACCTTCTTTTTCTCATACGTCCTGACAGGTAACACATGAAAATCCACGAGTATCAAGGCAAGGAACTGCTGAAGCAATTTGGCGTCCCCGTGCCGCGCGGGATCCCCGCTCTTTCCGTCGACGAGGCCGTGGCTGCCGCTGAAAAGCTGGGTGGACCGGT
>CBHWAL010000429.1:0-4386 GCA_966111495.1 uncultured Achromobacter sp.
ACTCGAACAGGCCGCGCAGCGTCATGTGGCGGCGGCTCTGGTCGTTGATGATCTGCGCGTACTCCTTGTACGTGCGGTAGTTGTTGGCGCGCGAAGCGTGCTGCAGCTTGGCGATCGAATCCGGCGTCCACATGTGCTCTTCGCCACGGACGCGGTAGGCGTATTCGCCGCCGGCGTCCAGGTCGTTGGCAAGCACGGGGTCGGCGCTGAAGGCGGCGCGGTGCTGGCGCAGCGCTTCCTCGGCAACCTGGAAGATGCCGATGCCTTCGATGTTGGAGGCAGTGCCGGTGAAGTACTTGTTCACCAGGGCGCTCTGCAGGCCGACGGCTTCGAAGATCTGTGCGCCGGTGTAGGACATGTACGTGGAAATGCCCATCTTGGACATGACCTTGTTCAGGCCCTTGCCCAGCGCCTTGATGTAGTTCTTCACGGCCTTTTCGGGGTCATTCATCTTGCCCAGCGATTCGAGCGCCAGGTAGGGGTGAATGGCTTCGGCGCCGTAGCCGCCCAAGAGCGCGAAGTGGTGCACTTCGCGGGCCGAACCGGTTTCGACGACGAGACCCGTGTTGGTGCGCAGGCCGGCGCGGATCAGATGTTGGTGCACGGCCGACGTGGCCAGCAGCGCGGGGATGGCCACGCGCTCGCTGTCGACCAGGCGGTCCGACACGATCAGGATGTTGTAGCCACTGCGCACCGCGTCGACGGCGCGCGCGCAAAGGGCCGCCACGCGGGCTTCGATGCCCTCGGGACCCCAGGCGGCGGGATACGTGATGTCCAGCTCGAAGCTGCGGAATTTCTTGCCCGTGACCTGGTCGATGTCGCGGATCTGCGCCATGGCGGCGAAGTCCAGCACCGGCTGGGACACTTCCAGACGCAGCGGCGGGTTGACGTTGTTGATGTCCAGCAGGTTCGGCTTGGGACCAATGAAGGACACCAGCGACATCACGAGCTGTTCGCGGATCGGGTCGATCGGCGGGTTCGTGACCTGCGCGAACAACTGGCGGAAATAGTTGTAGAACGGCTTGGCGCGGTCCGACAGGACGGCCAGCGGGGCATCGTTGCCCATCGAGCCGATGACTTCCTCGCCGCTCGCGGCCATGGGTTCCAGGATGAACTTGTAGTCTTCCTGGGTCCAGCCAAAGGCTTGCTGGCGGTCCAGCAGCGACACGGACGATTGCGTGGCGACGGCCACCTGACGCGGCGCGGGCAGCGATTCCAGCTTGATTTGCAGGCGTTCGATCCACTGGCGGTACGGACGGCTGTTGGCCAGTTGCAGCTTGATCTCGGCATCGTCGATGATGCGACCCTGTTCCAGGTCGATCAGGAACATCTTGCCGGGCTGCAGGCGCCACTTCTTGACGATGCGGTTTTCGGGGATCGACAGCGTGCCGGCTTCAGATGCCAGGATGACCATGTCGTCATCGGTGACCAGGTAGCGGGCAGGACGCAGGCCGTTGCGGTCCAGCGTGGCGCCGATCTGGCGGCCATCGGTGAACGCGACTGCGGCCGGGCCGTCCCACGGCTCCATCATGGCGGCGTGGTACTCGTAGAAAGCGCGGCGGCTTTCGTCCATCTGCGTGTGCTGTTCCCAGGCTTCCGGGATCATCATCATCATGGCGTGGGCCAGCGAATAGCCCGAATTCACCAGCAGTTCCAGGCAGTTGTCGAACGTGGCGGTGTCCGACTGGCCTTCATAGACGATCGGGTACAGCTTCTTCAGGTCGTCGCCCAGCACGGCCGACTGCATCATGCCTTCGCGGGCACGCAGCCAGTTGAAGTTGCCCTTGACCGTGTTGATTTCGCCGTTGTGGGCGATCATGCGGTACGGGTGGGCCAGGGGCCACGCGGGGAACGTGTTGGTCGAGAAACGCTGGTGGACCAGCGCCAGCGCGGACACCGTGCGGGTGTCGGCCAGGTCGCGGTAGTAGCGGCCAACCTGGTCGGCCAGCAGCAGGCCCTTGTAGACCACGGTGCGCACGGAGGCCGACGGCACGAAGTATTCCTTGCCGTGCGCCAGGTGCATGTTCTGGATGGCGTGGCTGGCGGTCTTGCGGATGACGTAGAGCTTGCGTTCCAGCGCGTCCGGCACCATCACGTCGGCGCCGCGGCCGATGAACAGTTGGCGGATAACCGGTTCGCAATCGCGGACGGTGGGCGACATGGGCATGTCGACATCCACCGGCACGTCGCGCCAGCCCAGCACGACCTGGCCTTCTGCGCGTACCGAGCGCTCGAGCTCCTGTTCGCAGGCCAGGCGCGAGGCCGTTTCCTTCGGCAGGAACACCATCGCCACGCCGTACTCACCGGGCGGGGGCAGGATGATGCCTTGCTGGCTGAGTTCGTCGCGGTACAGCGTGTCGGGGATCTGGATCAGGATGCCCGCGCCATCGCCCATGAGCTTGTCCGCGCCGACCGCACCGCGGTGGTCCAGGTTTTCCAGAATTTTCAGACCCTGCTGGATGATCGCGTGGCTTTTCTTGCCCTTGATGTGGGCAACGAAGCCGACGCCGCAGGCATCATGTTCGTTCTTGGGGTTGTACAGGCCCTGGGCCGAAGGCAGGCCGATGCGGCTGGCATCGACGGCTACTGCCTTGGAGGTGGGACAGGATTCGGTCTTGGTAATTTGGGGCATGGCGCGCTCCGCAGTGGGCCTGCGTCTAATGTTGCAGTGCAGGAGTCGGACAATACCCCCGACGCTAGTAGGGCGCAATAGAAATAATAGGGGTACGACCCTAATTAAACCGGTGCTCCGTCATAGTGCATAAATATGGGGACACAACAACGGCCGCGCCGTTATTGGATGTTTTTGGGGTGGGTCTTTTGCTGTGCTGATCCAAAGGCCGGAAACGGTGCAAATTGCCTTTATATGTCCCTATTTAAAAGGGTGTTTTTTCTGCCCGGGATCAACGCCAAGTGTGGCGAAATCGCACGTTACGGGCGCGGGCATTTAGCGATGACGTGAATCAGGGCACGCGCGGCTCGCACGATGGCGCGCAAGCGTTTCCAGTCGGCTGAAGGCCTTCTGCTGCAGAGCGGCACGGTCACGCCGCAGGCAGACAAACAAAACCCGCCGTGATGGCGGGTCGGAAGGATCAGGAGTTGTTGACCGGCGGCGTCGAGGTCGATGGCGTCGGCGGGCTGGATTCGGTGTCTCCGGGCGCCGCGGCGGGCTTCTTGCGCGGCCGGCCACGCTGGCCGGGGGCCACGCGCCGGCTGGCGGTGTGGGCCAAGCTGGCAATGAAGCTGGGGCCACCCAGTGCCCACTGGCCAGACACCGCCTGGTCGATGCGCTGGGTTTCCTCGCGCGACAGCCCGTCTTGCAGCCGCTTGCGGTAATTGGCCTGCCGGTCGAACGGCGTGTTTCCGCAAGCCCAGTAATCGGCGTGATCGGACTGCCACTGGGCCGGCGCAGCACTGGTGTTGCCGGTATGGCTGGACGCGGACGACCAAGGCCACGAATCGGGATCCTGCGACGCTCCGCTGCGAACCGGGTACGTCTCCAGCCAGACTAGCGACGGCAGCACCCACGCGCCGGGTTCCAGCAAGGCCGAGCGGTATCGGCCTGCGAACACCCGGCCGCCGCGCAGCCGCGCCGCAAGATTGCGGCCCAGCGTCTGCATCAACCGGGGCAGGCCTTCTTCGTCGGCCGGCGTGGCAAGAAGCAGGATGCGGTCGTTGGCGAGGAGCCAGCCATGCACCGATACCCGGTGCCGCTGGGCCGATTCGCCCAGCCACGTGGCGAGCTGATTCAGGATGTCGGCGGGCGCGGGTTGCGATGGCGCCGCCAACGGCTGAATAAAGTTGGCCTGCACCAGTTGGGGCAGCCCAGGGGCATACAGACGGGGCAGACGGGCCATAGTGTCAGGGCTTGCGTATCAGGAAGAACGGGTTGTCTTCACTCACGGTATATAAATAGTGCCACGGTGGGCGCTGGTCAAGTCCCGTGACCACAATCTGAGTGCGGAATCGTATTTTTTTGTGGCTAGCGCTCATTGAGGGGCAGGTTAACATTCGGCGACGGAACGTCGCACCGTGGATTCCCCTAATCCGCCGACGTTTTCCCCCCCTTTCCCCCTCTCGCTTTACCTCTCTCTACCGGAGCAAGTCAATGGCCGCGTCCCTAGAACTCATCTCGCAGCATCGGTGCTTCGGCGGCACGCAGCGCTATTACCGCCACGACTCCACCGAGATCGGCCTGCCCATGCGTTTTTCGGTCTATGTGCCGCCGCAGGCCGAGCACGGTCCGGTGCCGGTGCTGTTCTACCTGGCCGGTCTGACCTGCACCGAAGAAACGTTCATGATCAAGGCCGGCGCGCAGCGGCTGGCAGCGGAACTGGGCGTCATGCTGGTGACGCCCGACACCAGCCCGCGCGGCGCCGGCGTGCC
>CBHWAL010000430.1:0-4376 GCA_966111495.1 uncultured Achromobacter sp.
ACGGCACCCGCCGCGAAGATCTGGCGCGGGTGGCGCTGGCGGCCAACCAGTGGGCGCAGCTCAATCCGGAAGCCCAGTTGCGCGAGCCGGCCACGCTGGAACAGATTCTTTCGGCGCGCATGGTGTCCGACCCCTTGAGCGTTCGCGACTGTTGCCTGGTCACCGACGGCGCGGGCGCCTACGTGCTGGTGCGCGCCGACCGCGCCCGCGACCTGCCGCGTCCGCCCGTCTATGTGCTGGGCAATGCGACGGCCGTGTGGAACCGTCAGATCTCTTCCATGGAAGATCTGACGGTCACCGCCGCGTCCGAGTCCGGCCGCCGCGCATTCGCGATGGCGCGCCTTGCCCCCAAGGACATCGACGTCGTTGAACTCTACGACGCCTTCACCATCAACACGCTGCTGTTCCTGGAAGACCTGGGCTTCTGCGCCAAGGGGGAAAGCAAGGAGTTCATCGCGGACGGCGGCATTGCGCCCGGGGGCCGGCTGCCGGTCAACACCAACGGCGGCGGCCTTTGCTGCGTGCATCCCGGCATGTATGGCGTCTTCATCATGATCGAGGCGGTGCGCCAGCTCCGCGGCGAATGCGGCGAACGGCAGGTGCCGGACGCGCAGCTTGCGCTGGTGCATGGCAATGGCGGTACCCTGTCCAGCCAATCGACCGCCATCCTGGGCACCCAGGCAACTCTTTGATCCCGACGCATCAACCCATGTCTCACGCTGAATCCATCACCCGCATCCACGACATCCTGGCGCTGCAGGCGCGCCGGCAACCCGACGCCATCTGCCTGTACGAGGAAGGCGGCGGCACGGTGACCTACGGCCAGTTGTGGCAGCGGGTGCAGGACACGGCGCAATGGTTGCGCGGCCAGGGCGTGCAGCCCGGCCATCGCGTGATGATGGTGGGCGAGAACTGCACGGCGATGCTGGCTGCGCTGTTCGGCTGCGGGGTGGCGGGCGCCTGGCCCGTGGGCGTGAATGCGCGGCTGTCGGGCCGCGAGATCGACAACATCCGCCAGCACGCGCAGCCCGAGCTGATGCTGTACACGCGCGGCGTGTCGTCGGCGGCTGCCGCGCATGCCGCCGCGGCGGGCGCGGTTGACGCGGACGCTGCCGTCTGGGGACCGGGCATCGCTGCCGCGCGCGCGGCAGAACCCACGCAGGCTGAAACCGGCGAGCTGGCCGGCGAGGTCGCCACGGTGATCTACACGTCCGGCACGACGGGCGCGCCCAAGGGCGTGATGGTGCCGCATCGCGGGCTGATTCACTTTGCGCGGGTGTCGGCGGCGTCGCGCCGGCTGACGCCGCACGATATCGGCTACGCGGCGCTGCCGATGTCGCACATCTTCGGCATCGCGACGGTGCTGATGTCGACGCTGCACGCGGGCGCCAGCCTGGTGTTGCGCAGCCGCTTCGATCCCGACGACGTGTTCAAGGCGCTGGCGCATCCCGGCGTCAGCATCCTGCAAGGCGTGCCGACGATGTTCAGCCGCCTGATGGCGGTGGCGCCGCCCCGCGCGGACCTGCGCGCGCCGGCCCTGCGCTACCTATACACGGGCGGCGCGGCGCTGGATCCGACGCAAAAGCGCGACGCCGAACGCTACTTCGGCGCGCCGATGCACCACGGCTACGGCATCACGGAGTACGCGGGTTCGATGTTCATCACGGACATCGACGCGCCGCGCGACGATTGCTCAGCGGGCCACGCCGTGGATGGTGTAGAGCTGCGTGTCGGCAACCCTGACTCGGTCCCGGCGCCGGGCACGCGCGGCGACCTGCTGATCCGCGGCCCCGGCGTGATGCTGGGCTATTACCGCAATCCGGAACAGACGGCGCAGGCGCTGCTGCCGGGCGGCTGGCTGAACACGGGCGACATCGGCTACGTGGACGCCAGCGGCGCGCTGTTCATCTCGGGCCGGTCGAAGGACCTGATCATCCGGTCGGGCTTCAACGTCTATCCGATCGAGGTCGAGTCGGTGATCAACGCGTTTCCCGGCGTGCGCCTGTCGGCCGTGGTGGGACGCGACACCGAAGATCACAACGAAGAGGTCATCGCCTTCGTCGAGCCCCTGCCGGGCGCGACGATCGACACGAACCTGCTGATGCTGCACCTGCGCGCCCAGCTTGCCCCGTACAAGCGGCCGGCGCGGATCATTTCCATCGAGACGATTCCCACCACCGTCAGCGGCAAGATCCTGAAGCAGCCGCTGAAAGAAAGGCTGGCGTAGGCGCGGAAAGCGGTTCCGCTCTGACGACCGGCCACTTATGCACAAGGAGACAAGAGCGTGAACATCAAGACCCTGATCGCCGCGGCTTCGGCCGTGGCCGCGCTGGCTGGCGCGCATACCGCCTCGGCGCAGACGTATCCCGACCGTCCCATCCGCCTGCTCGTGGGCTACGCCCCGGGCGGCCCGGTGGACACGACGGCGCGTGTCTTTGCGAAGTATCTCGGCGACAAGCTGGGACAGACCGTGGTGGTGGAGAACCGTGCGGGCGCGAGCGGCATGATCGCGTCGGACGCGACGGCCAAGGCGACGCCGGACGGCTACATGCTGGGCTTTGCCGCCAGCCCGACGCTGACGATGTCGCCATTGGTACAGCGCAGCACGCTCTTTGATCCCCGCAAGGATTTTTCGCTGCTGGGCCTGGTGGTGGACTACGCGAACGTGCTGTTGATCGGGCCGCAGATTCCGGCGAAGAACGTGGGCGAACTCGTGACCTATGCGCGGGAGCATCCGGAGGCGGTGTCGTTCGGGTCGGCGGGGATCGGGGCGTCGAACCACCTTTCGGCCGAATTGCTGAAGAAGCAGGCGCAGGCATCGATGCTGCACGTGCCGTATCGGGGCAATTCGCCGGCGATGATGGATGTGGTGAGCGGCAAGGTGACGTTCATGTTCGACATCACGAGCACGGCGATTCCGTTTGTGAAGAGCGGCAAGGCGCGCGCGCTGGCGGTGACATCAAAGACGCGCAATCCCGAACTGCCGGACGTGCCGACGATGATGGAGGCCGGCATGAAGGACTACGAGGTGGTGGGCTGGTATGCGCTGGTGGGGCCGAAGAAGCTGCCGGATGCGGTGACGGCGCGGCTGACCCGGGCGCTGTCGGAGGTGTCGAAGGACCCGGCTTTCCGTCAGGCGATGACCGAGGGCGGGTACACGATCAACACGGGCGATTCGCAAGCCCTGCAGGCGCGGATCGACCGCGAGTACGCGTTGTGGTCGGACGTGATCCAGACCGCGAACATTCAGGCCAATTGATTTTCCCCGGAGCTTCACGATGAATCCCCCGTCTGCATTGCGAGACCAGATCCGCCTGCCTGTGATTGGCGCCCCGATGTTTCTGGTGTCGGGGCCGCAACTGGTGGTCGCGCAGTGCGCGGCGGGGATCATCGGGACGTTTCCGTCGTTGAACGCGCGGCCGCAGGAGCAGTTGCACGAGTGGATAACGCGGATCGAGGACGGGCTGGCGGCACGGCGTCTTGCGGCGCCGTCGGAGAAGGTGGCGCCGTATGGGGTGAACCTGATCGTGCATCCAAGCAATCCGCGCTGGCAAGGGGATCTTGCGATCTGCGCGGAACGCCGGGTGCCGCTGCTGATTACGTCTTTGCATGCGCCGGAGGCGGTGGTGAAGGCGGCGCATTCCTACGGCGGGCTGGTCTATCACGATGTGACGAACGTACGGCATGCGAAGCGGGCGCTGGATGCGGGGGCCGATGGGTTGATTCTGGTGGCGGCAGGTGCGGGCGGACATGCGGGGCAGATGAATCCGATTGCGCTGGTCAACGAGATTCGCGCTTTCTACGACGGGCCTTTGGCGTTGTCGGGGTGCATCAGCCATGGGAAGGACATTCTGGCGGCGCAGGTTTTGGGGTGCGATTTTGCTTATATGGGGACTCGGTTTATTGCTACCCGGGAGTCGTTGGCGGGGGATGCGTATCGGGAGATGGTGTTGGCGGCGCAGGCTGGGGATGTGACTTATACGGCTTATTTTTCGGGGGTGCCGGCGAATTATTTGTCTGAGAGTATTTTGGCGGCGGGGTTGGATCCGGTTGTGTTGGGGAGCAATGGGGTGGCCCCGCCCGCGAACATGGACAAGAGTTCGCGGCCGAAGGCTTGGAAGGATGTTTGGAGTGCTGGGCAGGGGGTGGGGGCTGTGCAGGAGGTGTTGGCTGTTGCAGAGCTGGTGGCGCAGTTGGAGGGGGAGTATCTCGGGGCTCTTGCTGCTGTGTCGCGGAGGGGTTGAGTTCTTTTGACGTTCGGCGCGGCGTTGGCCTGGGGCTGGTTCTTTTGACGCCCGGCGCGTCGTCGGCCTGGGGCGCACGGGGCTACGATTGCGGTCCGGAGCCTTCGCTCCGGACTGCCCCATCCTCATCCT
>CBHWAL010000431.1:0-4362 GCA_966111495.1 uncultured Achromobacter sp.
GGCGCGGGGACCACCATGAAGCAGCCGCACTGCGCCTGCTGACGGCGCAAGGCCTGACGCTGCTGGCGCGCAACCTGGCGTGCCGCGCCGGCGAAATCGACCTGGCCATGCGAGACGGCGACACGCTCGTCTTTGTCGAAGTCCGGGCGCGCGCAAGCATCCGCTTCGGCGGCGCCGCCGCCAGCATCGGCCGCGAAAAGCAGACGCGGCTCGCCCGGGCGGCGGCGTATTGGCTGCCCGAACTTGCCCGCCGGCACTGGGCCGGCTCGGCCCCGCCCGCCCGCTTCGACGCCGTGGTTTTCGACGACGGCGACCCGGCCTGGCTGCGCGGCGCATTCTGGCTGCCATGATGCGGCGGGCCTTGCCCGGCGCCCGCCCCCGCCCTCGTTGCGCAAGGACAGAACCGCAGCCCGGCCCCGTGAGATAATCGCGCCCATGGATATGACCTCTCGCATGACGTCGCACTTTCGCGATGCCATGGCCGCTCACGAACAAAGCATGAACGTCCTGGCCGAACCGCTGGCGGTGGCCGTGGACGTGCTGTTCGGCGCCCTGGCGAACAACGGCAAGATTCTGGCTTGCGGCAATGGCGGATCGGCTGCCGATGCGCAGCATTTCATCGCGGAACTGGTGGGCCGCTTCGAACGCGAACGCCTGCCGCTCGCGGGCATTGCGCTCAACACCGACACCTCGATCCTCACGGCGGTCGGCAACGACTACGGCTTTGACGAAGTCTACGAACGGCAGGTCAACGCCTTCGGGCAGGCCGGCGACGTGCTCGTGGCCATCTCGACCAGCGGCAATTCGCCCAACGTGGTCCGCGCCATGGAAGCCGCCAGCGCGCGCGAGATGCACGTACTTGCCCTGACCGGCAAGGGCGGCGGCGTCATGGGGGAACTCATTACCCCGATGGACGTCCATCTATGTGTTCCCAGCGATCGCACCATGCGCATCCAGGAAGTCCATATTCTGCTGCGGCACGCGCTGTGCGACGGCATCGACGCTCTTCTGCTTGGAGACACCGAATGATTCTTGACGCCAGACCCGCAGTCCGCCCGCTGATGCTTGCCGCCGCGCTATCGACCGCGGCGCTTTCGCTGACGGCCTGCGCGCCCTTGATCGTGGGCGGCGCCGCCGCCACCACGGCGGTCGTGGTCACCGACCGCCGCACGTCCGGCGTCCAGCTCGAAGACCAGAACATGGCCTTCAAGGCGCAGAGCCAGATCGCCCAGAAGCTGGGCGACGCCGCGCGCGTCAACGCCATGGCCTACGGCGGCCACCTGCTCCTGACGGGCGACGTGCCCTCGGAAGAAGCCAAGAGCCAGGCCACCTCCATCGCCCAAAGCGTCGAAAACGTGAAGCAGGTCATCAACCAGCTCAACGTCGGCCCCATCGCGTCGTTCGGCCAGCGCTCCAACGACACCTGGCTGACCTCCAAGGTCAAAACCGCGCTGCTCAACACCAAGTACGTGCCCTCCGGCACCATCGCAGTCACCACCGACCGCGGCGTCGTCTACCTGATGGGCAAGGTCACGCAGGCCGAAGGCGACTACGCCGCCAATGCCACCGCGGACGTCGGCGGCGTGACCAAGGTGGTCAAGCTCTTTGAAACCATCAGCCGCGAGGAAGCCATCCGCCTGTCGGGCAGCGGCTCCAAACCGGCCACCACCGAAAGCAAGGCGCCCATCGAAAGCGGCACCGGCCCGGCCAGCGACAACGCGGCTGGCACCGGCGGCACGAGCAGCGGCGTCGAAGCAATGCCCATCAAATGAAAAAAGCCATCGTAGCCCTCGCAGTTCTCGTGGCGGTCGGCATCGGCGCCTGGTTTGCCATGCGCCCGGCCCAGACCGCGCCCGACGTCACCTTCACCACACTCGAAGGCAAGACCTTCTCCATGCAGGACCTGCGCGGCAAGGTCGTGCTGGTCAAATTCTGGGCAACCAGCTGTGTGACCTGCGTGAAGCAGATGCCCGACACCATCTCCGCCTACAACGAATACGCGGACAAGGGGTATGAAGCCATCGCGGTCGCCATGAACTACGATCCGCCCAACTTCGTGCTCAACTTCGCCGAAACCCGCAAGCTGCCGTTCCCCGTCGCGCTGGACACCAAGGGCGAGATCGCGCGCGCTTTCGGCGACATCCGCCTGACGCCCACGGCGTTCCTCATCGACAAAGAGGGACATATCATCAAGCGTTATCTGGGCGAATACGACAAGGCCGAGTTTCACGCCACCGTGGAAAAGGCCCTGGCCGCCGGCTGATCTGCCCTGCGGTAGCGCCCCCAAGAATCGCCCGCCGCCCGCGGGCGTGTTTTTTTTGAGACACCCCGGGTAGCCCCCAGGCGCCGGACACCCTCCCCAGCAAAAAGCCGCCCGTTATTGTGGGCGGCTTTGCATGGGGCATGCCGATTGCCGGGTGCGGGCGGTTCGAACCACCCGCGCTCCGTGCATCAAAAGGCGGGGACCACCGCGCCCTTGTACTTTTCCTGAATGAAGGTCTTGACCTCCGGCGAGTGCAGCGCGTCGACCAGCTTCTTGATCGCCGGCGCGTCCTTGTTGTCGCTGCGGGTCACGAGCACGTTGGCGTACGGCGAATCGGCGCCTTCGATGAACAGAGCATCCTTGGTCGGCACCAGACCCGCTTCCAGCGCGTAGTTGGTGTTGATCAGCGCCAGATCCACGTCGTCCAGCGCACGCGGCAGCATGGCGGCTTCGAGTTCGCGGAACTTCAGCTTCTTGGGGTTCTCGACGACATCGGCGGCGGTCGCCAGGATGTTGGCCGGGTCCTTGAGCTTGATGACGCCCTGCTTTTGCAGCAGCACCAGCGCGCGGCCGCCGTTGGACGGGTCATTGGGAAGGGCGACCGTGGCGCCGTCCTTCAAGTCGGGCAGGCTCTTGATCTTCTTGGAGTAGCCGCCGAACGGCTCGACGTGGACCAGGGCCACCGGCACGAGGGTCGCCTTGCGGTCCTTGTTGAAGCTTTCCAGGTACGGCTTGTGCTGGAAGAAGTTGGCGTCCAGTTGCTTGTCCGCCAGTTGCAGGTTGGGCTGCACGTAGTCGCTGAACACTTTGATGTCGAGCTCCACGCCTTCCTTGGCCAGCTTGGGCTTGACCACTTCAAGGATCTCGGCGTGCGGCACCTGCGTGGCGCCCACGACCACCTTTTCGGCGTGGGCCGCGTTGGCGGCAACCAGAAGGACCGACGCCGCCAGGGCGGAACGGACAAAGTTCAAACGCATGTCTTGCCTCTTTTATGGTGAAAATCGGGGATCGATGTCCCGCAGGTTCGGGCAGGCCCCCTTTTGCGGGGCGAGCCGTTGTGAAAACGCCCCCAATTTACCTGAATGCCCTTTATTTGTCGGGCATATGGAAATAGGTTTGCAGCATAAGAAACCTGTGGGTACTACAATCCGTCGTATGCTTGCGCTAGCCGCGTTCCAACCGCGTTCTTGTGCAGGCATTTTTTTCACGCCCATCAACTTTTCTGTTATTTATCTGCCGACTTAGCTGCCATGACCGACACCCCCGACCCTGCTGCCGTTTCGTCTCCCGCCGTCAAAGCCGCCGTGCTGTCCGAGGCTCTGCCGTATATCCGACGATTTCACGGCAAGACCATCGTGGTCAAGTACGGCGGCAACGCCATGACGGAAGAGCGATTGCAGCGCAGCTTCGCGCACGATGTCGTGCTGCTCAAGCTGGTGGGTCTGAACCCGGTGGTGGTCCACGGTGGTGGTCCGCAGATCGATGACGCCCTGCGCCGCATCGGCAAGCAAGGCACCTTCATCCAGGGCATGCGCGTCACCGACGCCGAGACCATGGAAGTCGTGGAATGGGTGCTGGGCGGCCAGGTCCAGCAGGACATCGTCATGATGATCAACGAGGTCGGCGGCAAGGCCGTGGGCCTGACCGGCAAGGACGGTGGCTTGATCCAGGCCCAGAAAAAGCTGATGGCCAACAAGGACAACCCCGCCGAACCGATCGACATCGGCTTCGTGGGCGACATCACGCTGGTTGAGCCTGCCGTGGTCAAGGCCCTGCAAGACGACCAGTTCATTCCCGTGATCTCGCCCATCGGCTATGGCGAAGACGGCACCGCCTACAACATCAACGCCGACGTCGTCGCCGGCAAGATGGCCGAAGTGCTGGGCGCCGAAAAGCTCTTGATGCTGACCAACACCCCGGGCGTGCTGGACAAGGCGGGCAAGCTGCTGCGCAGCCTGTCGGCCCAGACCATCGACGAACTCTTCGCCGACGGCACCATCTCGGGCGGCATGCTGCCCAAGATCTCGTCGGCGCTGGACGCCGCCAAGAACGGCGTGAATTCCGTGCACATCGTCGACGGCCGCGTGCCGCACTGCCTG
>CBHWAL010000432.1:0-4357 GCA_966111495.1 uncultured Achromobacter sp.
GAGCATCCGGCCAGGATGGCCGTCAGGGTGGCAAACAACGGAAAAACGAAGCGGCGGGTGACGCGAGGCATGAGAGGTCCGGCATGGGGCGACGACCTGCATTATCAGGCAAGAAAACCGTTTTCTTATTGGGGACGGGCCAAGCCGGAGATATGTTGAAACAGGTTCGCTCGCCCAGGGTCGACCGCCACCGACGATCCCCCTGCTCGCCCGCGTGCGCCACCCTTATGGCCCGCGTCGTAATTCGTATCGAATTCGGCGGGCTATCACACCGAGTGTCAACGCGCAGCGCGGGCCGGCGCCGGCTGCTTGTCCACCGCGCCGAGAATCTCCGCCGCCAACCGCACGCGCGCTTCGTTCGGATAATTGCGGTTGGCCAGGATGACGATGCCGAGCTTGCGCGCGGGCACAAACGCCACGTAGGCGCCAAACCCATTGGTCGATCCCGTCTTGTTGATCCAGCTCTCGGCCAGTGGCGCCAACGGCGGCTGCAGCGCCTCTGCGGGATGACTCTGGCTGTTCAGCGTACCGGCGTTGGCCGTCAGCAGCGTGTCCAGCGCCACCGGATACGGGAACTGTTCCCATGCCATGTCCTGGGTCATCCCGCCCACCTGGTAATAGCCCACATGGGTATCCGCGAGGGCGCGGCGAATGTCCTTGTCCAGCACGTCCATGTCCATGCCGGCTTCAACGTAGCGCAGCATGTCGCGCGCGCTGGACTTGACGCCATACGCCTCGGCCGCCAGCACACCGGGATTCACGCGCACCGGCGCGCCCTGCCTGTTGTAGCCCTGCGCATAGCGCGAGGCCTTGGCGGCGGGCACGTCGATGTACGTGCTGGACAGGCCCAGTTTCGGAAACAGGTCTTTCTCCATTGCCTGCGTGAACGGCTGCTTCAGACTCGCGGCGGCTACGACGCCCAGCATGCCGATGCTGGGATTGGCATACGAGCGATACGTGCCGGGCGCGTGTTCGGGCTTCCATGCCTTCAGGTATTGCATCAACTGCGCGTTGTCGCGCACGTCGTCGGGCACCTGCAATGGAAAGCCGCCTGTGGTGTGCGTGCCGAGGTTCACCAGCGTCAGCTTGGCGAACTCGGTCCCGGCAAGCTCAGGCACGAACCGCGCCGGACTGTCCGTCAGCGTCAACTGGCCCTTGGCCTGCGCATAGGCGGCAAGCGTCGCGGTGAAGGTCTTGCTGATCGACCCCAGTTCGAAGAGCGTGTCCCGATTGACCGCGCGCCGCGTCTCCAGCGATTCGACGCCGTAGGTGTAGAAGCGCTGGCGGCCCTGATGCGTGACGGCGATCACCATGCCCGCGATGTCGTGCTGCCGCATGACCGCGCGGGCCGCCTCGTTCACGACGCTGTCGATGTAGGGCAGTTCGGAACGGCCCAGGGCGGGACCGGACACGGCGGCGAGCAGGCCGGCGCAAAGAAGGCCGGCGCAGAGGCGTCTACGGGTGTTCATGCAGCGTTCTCAGGGAGGGGGACAGACAGGCCGGCAGGACGGGCGGCGCGGCGATGCCGAATCGTACCGCGACGCGCGTCCGAGCTGGCGCCTTTTCCCTCGCTGCCGTAGCCTCAGCGTCTGCCTCCGGCGCACCTTCACCCTGCGGACGGCTTCAGGCCAAGGCCGGTTCCGCACGCAGTGGCTGCGCGGCGTTCACCTGCCCCGTGCCCTCCTGCACCGTGCCGCACGTGTCCTTACAGACTTTCCCGTCCTTCAGCACCAGAACGATCCGTTCCGGGTCGACCAGCAGCGCCAGATCGTTCAGCGGATTGCCGTCCACCATGACCACGTCGGCCAGATAACCGGGACGCAGCATCCCCAGTTCGTCAGGCCGCTGCATGATCTGCCCGCCCAGCCGCGTGGCCGCGACCAGCGCCTCGACCGGCGTCATGCCGATGTAGTCCACGAAGTATTGGAGGTCGTTGGCGTTCGTGCCGTGCGGCATCCACGCGAATCCGTAGTCGCCGCCCGGGAGAATGCGTATGCCGCGCTTATGCATCTTGCGCAGACTTTCCGCAGCGATTTCCAGCTCGCGCTTGTAGCCCATGCTTTCGGCAATCGCGGGGGTGATGCCGTAGTCCGACGCATGGTACGCGGTGCGGACCAGCCACCCAATGCCCGGCGCGACAAAATGCTTGTCCTTGTTGGCTTCCAGCATGTCCAGCGCTTCCTCGTCCGCGAAGCTGGCGTGATACACCATCTCGATGCCATGGCGCACGCATTGCTTGACCGATTCGCTGGAACGCGCGTGGGCCGCGATCCGTTTACCATATCGCTTGGCTTCCGAGGCCAGCATGGCGATTTCGTCCTCCGCGAAGGGCGACATCTCTGCCGGCAGGCCCGCGATGTATTCGCCCGACAGATTGATCTTCAGGTGGTCGACACCGTACTTGATGAACGTGCGGACCGAGCGGCGGATTTCCTCGGGACCGCTGCAGACGCTGCCAAAGCTCAGCTCCTCGAAATGCATGTGCGGCAACGTGTTGTCGCCCAGCGCACCGATGGTCGTGATCTCCTGGCTGCCGGCCAGGTAGCGCGGGCCCGGGCACTCGCCGGCGTTGATCGCATTGCGCAGCACCACGTCCAGCCGAGGCTTGGCCGCCGCCGCGCCGATGGCGGAGGTCCATCCCATTTCCAGATAGCGCTTGGCCACGCGGACGCACCAAAGGATGTGTTCCTCGGGCGGCATAAACTGGATGGCCGCCAGCGTGGGCTGGTCATTCCACGAGAAATGCGTGTGCGCCTCGGTCATTCCCGGCATCAGGAACCGGCCACTGCCATCGACGACGCGGGCGCCGTCCCGGTTGACCCGTTCGGGCAGGCGCGCCACCTCGGCGATGCGGCCGCCGTCGATCAGCAACTCTCCGTCAAAGACGTCGTCGCCGCTTCCGTCAAAGATGACGACATTGGTAATTGCGATTCTGGACATGCGTGGTCTCCTCCTGGCCCGCGGGGGGCCGGAATTTTTTTATGAAACGTGTTGATGCGGGATGTGCTGCGAATGCGGGGCGGCCGATCGCGTGCCGGGGGCCAGGCAGTCAGGCGAGCTTCATCGGGCCAGGCCCGCGTGAAACGCCTGGAACGCTTCGATGCAAGCGTTTGGCTGCTCAAACGTGGTCCAGTGGCCGCAATCTTGGACGATGCTGCATTGGCTGTTTGGGATGCGCCCAGCCATGACCTGCACGTTCGCCGGCGGTGCAACGCCGTCCTCGTCGCCCGTCACCAGCAGCACCGGCACGCCAAGGCGCTCAAGATCAGCGGACTTCGCATCGGCCAGCGCTTCGCAGCTTTGCGCATACCCTTCCGGCGGCTGCCGCATCACGCTTTCCCGGACCAGCGCCAGCACCGCGGGTTGTTCCGCCTTGGTGCCGCGGCTGGTAGCGCCCTTCACGATGGCATCGGCGATCTCCTGCATGGCTGGCGCCCCCTGCCGCGCCAACGCCGCGCGCGCCCGGATGCCCGGCCGGCCCGCCTCCGGCGGCTCGGCCAGCGGCCCGAACAACGCCAACGACCGGACACGGGACGGTTCCTTCAGCGCCAGATGCTGCGCGACGATGGTCCCCAACGAATGCGCGGCAACGTGCACCGCGCCGCAGTCCAGCGCATTCAGCATCGAGACCAGCACATCGACATAGCCCGCGATGGACAGCTCGCCATCCAGCAAAGGCGATCTGGCGCTGCCGGGCAGATCCGGGCGGACGACGCGATACTCTGTCAAAGCGCCCATCAGCGGCGTCCAGGTGTTGGACGAGCCGCCCAGTCCGTGAATGCACAGCAATGCGGGCCCGTCGCCGTCGACTTCCACCGTCAGGCCGTTGATCGATGCTGTCGTCATGACGCATCCTCCACGAATTGGTTCTCGATGCTGCCCAGTCCCTCGACCTCCACGCGCACCACGTCGCCGGCCGCCAGGTACCGGGGCGGCGTCATGCCCATGCCCACGCCCGCCGGCGTCCCGGTGGCGATCACGTCGCCCGGGTAGAGCGTGATGCCGCGCGAGATCGTTTCGATCAGGGCCGGGATGTCGAAGATCATGTTTTCCGTGGGTCCGTCCTGGCGGAGTTCGCCGTTGACCCAACAGCGCACGCGCGTTCTCGTCCCATCGAACGCATCCGCAGTAACGATCCACGGCCCCATCGGACAGAAGGTATCGAACGACTTGCCCATGTCCCATTGCTGATGCCGCATCTGCACGTCGCGGGCGGTGACATCGTTGATGACGGTGTAGCCGAAGACATGCTCCAGCGCCGCGCCGCGCGCGATGTTCTTGCCTGTCTTGCCGATGACGACGCCAAGCTCGGCCTCGTAGTCGATCTGCGTGGACACGGCGCCAGGCAGCAGCACCT
>CBHWAL010000433.1:0-4318 GCA_966111495.1 uncultured Achromobacter sp.
AGGCCCCGGCGCGTTATGCGACGGGGCCTTGCGTGGTACATGCAAGCCGGCCTTACAGGCCGGTTTTTGATTGGCGCGTAACCTTGCCAGGCGGACACAGGCGCCGATGAGCGCCGGCTCGCCGCCGCGGCTGTCCAGCGCGGGGGCTTCAGCGTCGATCACCCGGCCGGATTGCAGCTTGAACACCGCAACCGCGTCGCGCAGGCGCTGGGCCTGCGTTTCCAGCGATGCCGCCGAGGCCGCGGCCTCTTCGACCAGCGCCGCGTTCTGCTGCGTCACGCTGTCCATCTGCGACACGGCCTGGTTCACCTGCTCGATGCCCTGCGACTGCTCCTCAGACGCGCTGGAGATCTCGTTGATGATGTCCGCCACGCGGCGCACCGACGTCACGATCTCCTGCATGGTGGCGCCGGCGGCCTCCACCTGGTCCGAACCCACCGACACCTTCTGCACGGAGTCGTCGATCAGGCCCTTGATCTCCTTGGCGGCGGCCGCACTGCGCTGCGCCAGCGCGCGCACTTCGCTTGCCACCACGGCAAACCCCTTGCCCTGTTCGCCAGCGCGCGCGGCTTCGACCGCGGCGTTCAGCGCCAGGATGTTGGTCTGGAAAGCGATGCCGTCGATCACGCCGACGATGTCCGAGATGCGGTGCGAGCTGTCGGCAATGCCGCGCATCGTGCCCACCACGTCGCCGACGGCCTGACCGCCGCGCGTGGCCACTTCCGACGCCGCCATCGCCAGTTGCGCCGCGCTGCGCGAGCTGTCGGCGTTGTTCTTCACGGTGGAGGACAGTTCGTCCATGCTGGCGGCAGTTTCTTCCAGCGACGCGGCCTGCTGCTCGGTGCGCGAGGACAGGTCGATGTTGCCCGCAGCGATTTCGCGCGAGCCGGTGTGGATTTCTTCGACCCCCAGACGGACAGCCGACACCGTGCGCGCCAGGCTGTCCTGCATGCGCTTGACGGCGCCGTACAGGATGCCGATCTCGTTGTTGCCGCGCTGCTCGATGCGGTTGGTCAGGTCGCCGCTGGCAATGCGGTCGAACAGACGTCCGGCCTCGTGCAGCGGACGGAAGACGGCGCGGCCGAAGACCACATACAGCCCCACGACCAGTGCGGCCACCACGACCAGCAGACAGATCAGGAAGATGATCGCGGTATTGATGCGCGCGGCGGAATCGCGCGCCACGCGCTGGCCGACTTCGTCGGCAAAGTCCACGTATTGCTGGTTGGCCTGGGTGAACTTGGTGCCCAGCGGGCTCACCTTTTCCTGATTGACGCGGCCGGCTTCCTTGGCGTCGCCGGCGCGGATGGCGGCGATCATGGGGCCGATGGCCTCGCGCACGTAAACGTCATAGGCGGCGAGCGCGGCCTCGAACAGGGGCTTGCCCTGCGGCGACGTTTCCGGCAGCTTGCGCGCGGCTTCGATCTGACTGGTGGCCTTGGTGACGTAGCTGTCCATGCGCTGCATGTTGCTGGCCGTCGTGTCCAGGCTCTTGCCTTCAAGCAGCGCGCTGTGCGCCGCCAGCAGCACCACGCGGGCGCGCAGCAGGTCCGATGCGGCGTCGTCCAGCGAATTGGCGCGGACCAGGTTGGTGTCCAGCATCACCTCGATCGAGGTGCGGTTGGACGTCAGTTGCTGGTAGACCGCGATGCCGGTCACCAGAAAGAGTGCAAAGAAGACGGCCAAGGCGGTCGTCAGGATTGCGCGGATACTTAAATTCTTGAACATTGAAAGCCACTCCGGGGGTTGCGTAACGCTTCCCCCTTAACGGCGCAATGCAATGAAAAGTTAAATATTTCACCGGGTTACACGTGATCGAGTGCCCCGTGCGCAGCAGGAAAACACCGCGCGGGCCGCGGTTCGATGACCAGGGCGCCGGGTTTCCAACGCAAAACCGCCGCGGACTTGCCGCGGCGGTTTCGGTGGCTAGGTTTTCGGGGCTTGGCCCGAAACGCTTACTTCAGCCAGGCGCGCGCGTTGCGGAAGATGCGCATCCACGGGCTGTAGGCGCCGCCCTTGTCCGCGCTGCCCCATTTCTCGGGCGCCCACGACATCATGACGTTGCGGGTCACGCGTTCCGGGTGCGGCATCATGACCGTGAAGCGGCCATCAGCCGTGGTGACGGACGTCAGGCCGCCGGGGCTGCCGTTCGGGTTGAACGGGTAGGCTTCGGTGGCTTGGCCGTAGTTGTCGATGAAGCGCGCGCCGGCCAGCACGCGGCTGGCGTCGCCCTGCTGGGAGAAGTCGGCAAAGCCTTCGCCGTGGGCCACGGCGACCGGCACGCGGGCGCCTTCCATGCCGGCAAAGAAGATGGACGGCGACTTGGCGATTTCCACCATCGACAGACGGGCTTCGTACTTTTCGGACTGGTTGCGCGTGAAGCGAGGCCAGTGCTCGGCGCCCGGGATCATGGGCGCCAGCGCGGCCATCATCTGACAACCGTTGCACACGCCCAGCGCGAAGGTGTCGGGGCGCGCGAAGTACGCGGCGAACTGGTCCGACAGTTTGCTGTTGAAGCGGATGGTGCGCGCCCAGCCTTCGCCGGCGCCCAGCACGTCGCCGTAGCTGAAGCCGCCGACAGCGACCAGGCCCTGCATCTGGGCCAGATCCAGGCGGCCGGACAAGAGGTCGGTCATGTGGACGTCGATGGCCTCGAAGCCCGAGGTGTCGAAGGCCCAGGCCATTTCGACCTGGCTGTTGCAGCCCTGCTCGCGCAGGATGGCCACGCGCGGACGCTTGCCGGTGTTGATGAACGGCGCGGCCACGTCCTCTTGCGGGTCGAACGCAACGGTCGGGCTCATGCCCGGATCCTTGGTGTCGTTCCAGACGTCCAGTTCAGCCTGAGCGCACGCGGGGTTGTCACGGCGCGCCATGATGCGGTGCGAGACCTCGGACCACGCGCGGCCGAGATCGGCGCGCGGCTGGCCCCAGACCTTGCGGCCGTCGCGGTAGAACTCGACTTCGTCAGCGCCGTTCAGGCCGCCGATGACGTGCGAGTGGGCCGACAGACCCGCGCCGCGCAGCACCTGCATGACGGCGTCGCGCTGCGAGGCCGGCACCTGAATGACTGCGCCCGCTTCTTCCGAGAACAGGGCCTTCAGCGTCAGTTCGTCGCGCTGCACCGCGACCTGTTCCGGACGGATCTTGTAGTCGCCCCAATCCGCCGACTGCGGATCGAAGGTCAGCATGTCCAGGTTGACCGAGATGCCGGTGCGGCCGGCAAAGGCCATTTCGACCAGCGTGGCGAACAGGCCGCCGTCGGAACGGTCGTGGTAGGACAGGATGGTGCCGGCTTCGGCCAGCGTGCGGATCGTAACGAAGAACGCGCGCAGATCCTGCGGCGCGTCGATGTCCGGCACGGTCTGGCCGATCTGGTTGTAGGTCTGCGCCAGAATCGAGCCGCCCATGCGGTGACGGCCACGACCCAGGTCGATCAGGATCAGGACGCTGTCGCCCGCGTCGGTGCGCAATTGCGGCGTCAGGCTGGCGCGCACGTCGGCGACCGGCGCGAATGCCGTGATGATCAGCGACACCGGCGCGACGACCTGGCGCTGCTCGCCGTCCTGTTCCCAGGAGGTCTTCATGGACAGCGAATCCTTGCCCACCGGAATGGACAGGCCCGTGGCCTGGCACAGTTCGCTGACGGCGGACACGGTGTCGTACAGCGCGGCGTCTTGACCGGCCACGCCGCAGGCGGCCATCCAGTTGGCCGACAGCTTGATGTCTTCAAGACGCGCGACGTCAGCGGCGGCCAGGTTGGTCAGGGCTTCGGCGACGGCCATGCGGCCCGAGGCCGGGGCGTCCAGCATGGCGATGGGGGTGCGTTCGCCCATCGACATGGCTTCGCCGCGGAAGCCTTCGTAGTCGGCCAGCGTGACGGCGCAGTCGGCAACCGGCACTTGCCAAGGACCAACCATCTGGTCGCGGCTGGAGAGACCGCCAACGGTGCGGTCGCCAATGGTGATGAGGAAGGACTTGTTGGCCACGGTGGGGTGGCGCAGCACGCGGTAGGCGGCTTCGGTCAGGTCGATGCCGGCCAGATCCAGGGGCTCGGACACGCCGGGCAGGCGCGTCACGTCGCGGGTCATGCGCGGCGGCTTGCCCAGGATCACGTCGATCGGCACGTCCACGGGGCGCACTTCGGCGTCGCCCTGCGGGGGGATCGTGTCCAGGCCGGGCAGGCCTTCGCCGTCCACCACGCGCAGCTGGCGCTCTTCGGTGGCCACGCCCACGACCGCATAGGGGCAGCGTTCGCGGCGCGCGATGGCGTCGAAGCGTTCGAGGTCCTTGGGGAGGATCGACAGGACGTAGCGCTCCT
>CBHWAL010000434.1:0-4317 GCA_966111495.1 uncultured Achromobacter sp.
GCTGGGATTCGGCGGCACGGGCGCGCTCGGGGAAAACGCCCGCGTGGCGGTCATCGATCCGGACCCCGCGATGCTGGAACGCGCGGGCCGGCTTCTTGGCGCGCGTCTGGTCATGGCGTTCCAGGCCGATGCGGTGGCGGCGCTCGCGGCGATACCGGCGCTGCAAGCGCCAGCAGAACGTCTTTCATGGCGTGCTCAAGTGGACGAAGCGCTGCAAAGCCGGACGGTGAAGGCGCCGTCCGCACCGGCGCAAGGTGCTTTGGGTCCGCGTGCACTGTGCGAGACCGTGCAGGCATTCCTGGCGTCCGCGACCGATCCGATCCTGATCTGCGACGGCGGCGAGTTCGGCCAGTGGGCGCAGGCGTTCTGCCAGGCGCCGGTACGCATCATCAACGGCATGTCCGGCGCGATCGGGGCAGGGGTCTGCTATGCGATCGCCGCGAAAATCGCGCGGCCCGGCGCGACGGTGGTCGTGATGATGGGAGACGGCACCGCCGGGTTCCACATGATGGAGCTGGATACGGCGGTGCGCGAAGGCGCGGCGGTGGTGGCGGTGATCGGCAACGACTTGCGCTGGAACGCCGAACATCTGATCCAGATGCGCACCTATGGCCCGCAGCGGCTGATCGGATGCGAGCTTGCACCGACGGCGCGCTATCACGACGTGGCGTCAGCGCTGGGAGGTGCAGGATTCGCGGCGCACGACGCCGCGGGGCTGGCCGCCGCGCTGAAACAGGCTGCCGACAGCGGCCTGCCGGCCTGCATCAATGTGTCCCTTGCGGGCGAGGCCGCCCCGGTTTTCCACGCAGCATCCACGCAGTCCACGACCGGTCATTGACCTCAAGGCACCGAGCGTCGCCGCAGTCCGGTTTCGTCCCGTAGAACGAACAGGAGACATCCCATGATCAGCCTCACCGGCATCCGCCCGGGCGGGTCCGCTCGCGCCGCGTTTTGCCTGCTTCTCACCCTTCCCGGTCTGGCCGCTGCCCAGGCCTACCCCGCGAAACCCATCCAGCTCATCGTGCCCTTCAGCGTGGGCGGCGACGCCGACATGGCGGCGCGCAATCTGTCCGCCGCCGCGCAAGGGGTGCTGGGGCAGCCGGTGGTCGTGGTCAACAAGGCGGGCGCGAACGGCGCGATCGGATCTGCCGCGGTCAAGAATGCGGCGCCCGACGGGTACACCCTGCTGATGGGCCGCATCGGTTCCCAGGTCCTCTTGCCCGCCTTGCAGCCCAAGACGACGCCTTATTCCTCGAAGGACTTCACGTTCATCGGATTGCTGGAGCTGAATCCCGTCGTCTGTGTGGTCCATCCGGACAGCCCCCACCGGACCATGGGCGACCTGTCGCAGGCGCTGAAGGCCCGACCCGGCAAGCTGAACTACAGCCATTCCGGCCCGGCGACGGTGCAGAACCTTGCCCCCCAGCTCCTGCTCAGTAGCCTGGGCTTGAAGCCGGATGCGGCGGTCAGCGTCCCGTACAAGGGCGGCAGCGAAGTGGCCATGGCGGTCTTGAGCCGCGATGTGGACTTTGCCTGCAACAACCTGAGTTCCATGACGGGCATTCTTGCGGGCGGCAAGTTGCGCGCCTTGCTGACGACGACGCCGGAACGCCTTGCGCAGTTTCCGGACATTCCGACGGCGCGGGAAGCGAACCTTCCGCAGCTTGAGGCGGTCATCGGCTGGAGCGGGCTGTTCGGGCCGCCGGGGATGAGTCCTGAAGCGGTGAACAAGTGGGCGGCCGCGCTGCAGCAGATTGCGAAGGACCCGAAGTGGATCGAGGGGAATGCCAACTTCGGCGGCATTCCGCATGTGTTGTCGCCGGCCGATACGGAGAAATACGTCGACCAGGGTTCCAGGATCTATGCCGACCTGGTGGCCAAGGCGGGGCTGCAGGTCAACTAGCCGCCGGCATCCCGCAGGAAAGGGCCGCCGAGGCCTTCGGCGGCCGGGATGGCCTCTCGCAAATACTGGACGAACGACGTCACGGTCAGCGGCACGCGCGGCGTGTAAGGCCGGACCGCGTAGAGCCGTTCGGCATAGTCGCCGACGACGCGCCACCCTGGCAGGACCTCGACCAGCGTTCCGCGCTGCAGGGCCTCGCCGGCGCTGAAATCCGGCAGCAACGCAATGCCGACAGAGCCCGCGGCCGCTTCCCGCAAGACTTCGCTATTGTTGGCCGTGAAGGTCCCGCGCACTGGCACGGACACGTGTTTGTCCCGCGCCTGCGACTCGAATGACCAGGTGGCGCTGCCGCTGCGCCGCAGATAGTGCAGGCAGTTGTGGCCTTCAAGCTCCGCCGGCGTTCGCGGCGTGCCGTGTTTCGACAGGTATTCCGGGGTGGCGGCTAACACCGAGCGCGTTTCGCAGATCAACGTGGCGACATGGGTGTCGGGCACGCCCGCGACGTGCCGGATCGCCAGGTCGAATCCTTCGGTCGCCAATGAGGCCAAGTGGTCGCTTAGCTCAAGCTGAATCCGGACGTCCGGAAAGCGTGCAAGAAAGCCCGGTATCAGCGGTGCGATGACCTGGCGGCCCAACGCGACGGGAGCCGTCACGGACAACACGCCGCGCGGGCCTTCGGAAAGATCCCGGACGGCGGAGAAACCCGCTTCGATGCGCAGATAGGCCGGCGCCGTCTGGTCAACCAGGCTTGCCCCGGCTTCGGTCAGGCTGACGCTGCGGGTCGTACGCCGCACGAGGGGAACGCCCGCCGCCTGCTCCAGTTCCACGATGCGCTGGCTGACCGATGCCTTGCTGATCTGCAGCCGGCGGGCGGCCGCCGTGAAGCTTCCCGTGTCGGCCAGCACGCCCAGGCAGTGAATGTGCGACCACAGGTCTTCCAGGCGTCTCGTCTTTGTCATGCCTTTTTCCATTGTTCAAAACTGCAAACACTGATTCCAGCCTTCTGGTCTCGACGGGCAGCCGGCGGCGCGACATAGTGCCAGCACCCGCACATCACGCTTGAGCACAGGAGAAACCCATGAATGCACCCACGCGCAGCGCCAGCGATGCCATCGCCGGACACTTTATCGCCGGATCCCGTGTCGATGGGACAGGCGCCCGCCAACCCATCTTCAATCCGGCCACGGGCGCCGTCACCCGGCACGTCACGCTGGCCACGCCCGACGAGGTGCAGCGCGCGGTAGCCAGCGCGCAAGCCGCCTTTCCGGCGTGGGCCGACACGCCGCCGATCCGCCGTGCGCGCGTGTTGTTCAGATTTCTTGAACTGTTGAACCGCCACCGCGACGAACTCGCTCATTTGATCACCGCCGAGCACGGCAAGGTGTTCAGCGATGCGCTGGGCGAAGTCGCGCGCGGCATCGACATTGTGGAGTTCGCCTGCGGCATTCCGCAACTGCTCAAGGGCGCGCACACCGAACAGGTTTCCACCGGCATCGACAACTGGACGCTGCGCCAGCCGCTGGGTGTCGTGGCCGGCATCACGCCGTTCAACTTTCCGGTGATGGTGCCTATGTGGATGTTCCCGGTCGCGATCGCCGCCGGCAATACCTTTGTGCTCAAGCCCAGCCCGACGGATCCCAGCCCGTCGCTGCGCATCGCCGAACTGCTGCGCGAGGCGGGGCTGCCGGATGGCGTGTTCAACGTGGTGCAGGGCGACAAGGTCGCCGTGGACGCGCTGTTGGAACATCCCGGCGTGAAGGCGGTGAGCTTTGTCGGGTCCACGCCGATCGCCAACTACATCTATGAGACCGGCGCCCGCCTTGGCAAGCGTGTGCAGGCGCTGGGCGGCGCCAAGAACCACATGGTGGTGATGCCCGATGCCGACATCGACCAGGCGGTGGACGCCTTGATCGGCGCCGGCTACGGTTCGGCGGGCGAGCGGTGCATGGCGATCAGCGTGGCCGTGCTGGTGGGCGACGTGGCCGACCGCCTCCTGCCCAAGCTGATCGAGCGCACAAAGGCATTGAAGGTGCTGGACGGCGAGAACCCGGCGGCCGAAATGGGGCCGATCGTGACCCGCGCCGCGCACGAGCGCATCAGCGGCTACATCGCGCAGGGCGAGGCAGAGGGCGCGACGCTGCTGGTCGACGGCCGGGGGTTCCGGGGTACGCACGCGGGCGAGGGATGCGGTGACGGCTTCTGGATGGGCGGCACGCTCTTCGATCACGTCACGCCCGACATGCGCATCTACAAGGAGGAAATATTCGGTCCGGTTCTCGGCTGCGTGCGAGTCAAGGACCTGAAGGCGGCCGTGGACCTCATCAACGCGCATGAGTTCGGCAATGGCGTCGCGTGCTTTACGCGGGATGGCAATGTGGCGCGCGAATTCGGCCGGCGCATCGAAGTGGGCATGG
>CBHWAL010000435.1:0-4290 GCA_966111495.1 uncultured Achromobacter sp.
GTACGGGCTGGTCGACGGCGGCCTGTGGGCGGCCGACGGCGCCCTGGCGAAATGGGAAGGCGCCAAGGCTGCCACGCAGGCGGTCCAGGATGGCCGCCAGGTTGTCACCATCGAACAGACGCAATCCCGCGCGATCCTGAACTGGGATACGTTCAACGTCGGCCGTAACACCACGGTGCAGTTCAAGCAGGGCGCGGACGACGCCGTGCTGAACCGCGTGGTGGGGGCGTCGGCCAAGCCCAGCCAGATCCACGGCGCGATCAAGGCGGACGGAACCGTGCTGGTGGTGAATCAGAACGGCGTGGTCTTCACCGGCACCAGCCAGGTCAATGTGCGCAACCTGGTGGCGGCGGCAGCCGATATCGGCGACCAGCAGTTCCGCGACAAGGGCCTGTATGTGGACGATGGCTCGGCGCCCTCGTTCAAGGACGCGCTGGGCCGCATCGACGTGCAGGCTGGCGCCGTCATCCAGACCGCGCCGTCCAAGACTTCCACGGCGGGCGGCGGCTACGTGCTGCTGCTGGGCAAGGAAGCCGCCAACGCGGGCACGATCGACACGCCGGGCGGACAAGCGCTGCTGGCGGCGGGCGACAGCTTTGTGATCAAGCGCGGGCAAGGCACGTCCGGCAATCTGGCGTCCACCACCAAGGGCAACGAGGTGACGGTCGCGGGCACGCCCGGCCGTGTCGAGAACACGGGCTTGATCCAGGCCGCCATGGGCGACGTGACGCTGACCGGCGGCGCGGTCGCGCAGGGCGGGGTGGTGCTGTCCAGCACGTCCGTCGATACGCGCGGCACGGTGCACCTGACGGCGGCGGGCGAGGGCGGCACGGTCGTCCTTACCCCCGGCAGCACGACGGCGATTCTGCTGGACCGCAGCGGCGCCCTGGCGCTGGACAGCCAGCGCGACGGCCTGCACGTGCCCGTGGCGACGCCGTCGACGGCCCCGATGGTGGCCGCCGGCGCCGACCGCCGCGAGCTGTCGCGGGTGGAGATCACGAGCGCCGGCACCGTGGATTTTGCGTCCGGGTCGATCACCCTGGCCACCGGCGGCCAGATCGCCGTGCAGGCCGCGCGGCGCACGCTGCTGCGGGACGGCGCGATCCTGGACGTGGCGGGCGCGGTGGGCGTGCCTGTGGCCATGGAAAACAACAACATCAAGATCAACGTGCAGGGCAGCGAGCAGCGCGACGCGCCCATCAACCGGGACAGCGGCAAGCTGAACAACAACGACATCTGGGTGGATGCGCGCGATCTGGTGCTGGTGCCCGCGGGCACCAACGGCTACGCCACCGACCGCTGGTACACGGCCGGCGGCCTGCTGGAGGTGAGCGGCTACCTGGGCACGCAGGGACATGCCGTCAACGAATGGATGGCCCAGGGCGGCAACGTGGAATTCACGGGCGGCGACGTCGTGACGCGGGCGGGTTCGCAGATCAACGTGTCGGGCGGCACGCTGGACGTGCAGGACGGCATGATCCGGCAGACATGGCTGCGCGGGGTGGATGGCCGCTTGTATGAGGCCTCGCGCGCGCCGGGCGACCTGGCCTACACCGGGCTGTATAAGGGTTACGAGGCCCAAAGCGAACGCTGGGGGCACACGCGCTATTTCTACAACCCGCTGATTGCGCCGCGGGAACGGTTTGAGAACGGCTACACCGTCGGCCGCGATGCGGGCAGGCTGGTCATCGGCACCAAGAGTGCGGTGCTGGAAGGCGAGCTGGTCGGCAAGACCTATCAAGGAGACCACCAGAGCGCGGCCCCGCAGGCGGGCCTGGACGGCTACCAGCAATCGCAACGCGCCGCGGCGCGTGGCGCGCAACTGGTCGTGGGCACGTATCGGCCCATGTACGAGAAGGCCAACGGCCAGCTGCACTACGTGCTGGGGTGGAGCGAAGACACCGTCCAGCAGGTGACGCTGTCCGACCAAGCGGCGGCCATTGCCGCCGGCCTGGACCTGAACACCACCCTGCCCGAGGACCGTGCGGGAATCCTGCTCCTGGATACGGCAAGGCTTAACGGCTTTGAACTGGGCGCCATCAGGATCGCCGCCAATGATATTTCGGTGCAGTCCGACCTGGCCGTGGCGCCGGCTGGCGACATCACGCTGTACGCGGGCAAGGTGTCGGTGGACGCGACGCTGACGGCGCGCGCGGGCAGTATCCGCCTGGGCAATGCGCTGATGCAGGCCTCGTCGTCCGGCATGGTCGATTTCGTTGCGCCTACCACGGGCGAGGACAGGGGAATTGCGCTCAGCGACCGCGCGCGGCTGGATGCCGCGGGCCTGTGGTCGAACCTGGCGATGTCGCCCGAGCTGACCGGCAGCCTGCCGTACCTGAACGGCGGCACGGTGGCGCTGCGCAGCAGCGGCGATCTTCTGCTGGCGACCGGCAGCGTGATCGACGTCAGTTCCGGGGCGGTGCTGCACACGAACGGCAAGGTGACGGGCGGCAAGGGCGGCAACACCACGGTGGAATCGATTGCCGACGGCCCGGATGGCGGCGGCCGTCTGGTCCTGGACTCGACGTTGCGCGGCTATGGCGTGGAAGGGGGCGGGACGCTGGCGGTTACGGCGGGCAAGGTCGTGCTCGGCGCGCCGCCCGCCGTGGCGCCCGCCAGCGTTGATGCGGAACCACCGGCGCTACAGCTGGACGCGCCGTTTTTCCAGCAGGGCTACGCGCGCTACGAGGTGACCGGCCGCCATGGCCTGGAGGTGGCGGAGGACGCGCGTATCGACGTGCTGATGCCGGTGCTCCGGCCTGTGACGGGCGCGGCCGGGCTGGCGGCCGGCACGGATCCTTCCGCCGTCCTGGAAATCTGGCGGCCAGACGTGTATCAGCACGACCCGCTGGCGGGAACCGTCACGCAGCGGCGCGGCGCGAGCCTGTTCCTGCAAAGCGGCCGTAGCGTCGCGCCGTCGGGGAGCGATGTCGACGCCGCGCTGGCCATCGGCCGCGGCGCGCAGGTGAATGTGGACCCCGGGCAGACCATCCAGTTGCGCGGCGCGAGCCAGATCACGGTGCTGGGCGCCTTGAAGGCGGCAGGCGGCAAGATCGACATCCGCCAGCTCCGGCTGGGCGAGATGGACGTGGCCGAGTCCAACGAGATCGCAGGGGGGGAAGTGCACGACCGGTCGATCTGGATCGGCGGGCAGGCGGTGCTGGACGTGGCGGGCCGGGCGGAAACCGGCGTGGACACGCTGGGGCGCCGCTACGGCGTGGCGGACGCGGGCGGCGTCATCGTGATCGGCGGCGAGATCAATCACGACCGGGCCACCGCGACGTCGGCCGATGCGTACGTGATCGTGCGCCCCGGCGCGGTGCTGGACGCGTCCGGCGCGGGGGCAACCGTGGACGTGAACGGAGTGGGTCCGGTGCAGCTGAACCGCGATGGCGGCCGCATTGCGCTCAGCTCGTATAACGGGCTGCACCTGGATGGCACATTCATTGCACGCGCGGGCGGTGCGAACGCGTCGGGCGGCACGCTGGACATTGCGCTGGAAACGCCGTTGTACCGGACCTGGGGCGAAGGCGTGGCGGGCCAGGCGGTGCAGGTGCCGCGCGAGCTGGTCCTGGCGGCCGGCGGGGGCAGCGTCCTGGCCCCCGGCCTGAATCCGGGCGAGGCCGCCGAAGGCCTGCAATATGGGCAGACGCGCCTGGACACGGCGCGCCTGCTGGCGGGCGGGGGCTTTGATCATCTGGGGCTGCTGGTCAACGGCCTCATGTCGTTTGCTGGCGATGTCAACGTGGCGGTGGGCCAGAGCCTGCGCCTGTATGCCGGCGCCTATTCGCTGGCTCCGAATGCGGACGTGCAGACGCGCGTGAACCTGGCGGCGTCGTACGTGCGCCTGTCCGGCCCGGGCGAATACTTCAGCACCAACGGCGTCATCCGGCCGCGCGTGATGTTCGGCGACGCGCCCGACGTGGGCGAAGGCGCATTCACGGTGCGTGCCGGGAATCTGCTGGAAATCGGCAATAGCCTGTCTTTCGGCACCCAGGGCACCATCAACCGCAGCGTGGGTGGCGCATTGACCTTGAAGCGCTCCGGCTTTGACCGCGTGGTGCTGGATAGCGGCGGCGACATGCGCTTTCTGGCCCAGAACGATAACGAACCGCGCACGCGCGTCTGGACCCGGGGCGACCTGGACCTGATCGCCGCGCAGATCTATCCGAACACGGGCGCCGAAGCCGAGGTGGTGGCCGGGTATACGCGCAATCTGGTGTCAGGCGTCAACTACATGGATCCGGACCGCGTGCTGCGCGTGGGCCGCCACGACGCCGGACCGTTGGC
>CBHWAL010000436.1:0-4283 GCA_966111495.1 uncultured Achromobacter sp.
CGCGATATTTCCATGGACGTCCGGGCCGGCCAGGTGGTGGCGGTCATGGGTGGCTCCGGGTCCGGCAAGACCACGCTGCTGCGCGCGGCCACTGGCCAGATCACCGCCCAGCAGGGCCGTGTCCTGGCGTTCGGCCAGGATATCGGCAGGGCCTCCCGCGCCGATGTGCAATCCCTGCGCAAGCGCATGGGCGTGCTGTTCCAGCAGGGCGCGCTGTTCACCGATCTGAACGTCTTCGAAAACGTGGCCTTTCCGCTGCGCGAGCACACGCGCATCGGCGAGGCCGAACTCACCGACCGCGTGCTCGACAAGCTGGATGCCGTCGGCCTGCGCGCCGCCGCCCACCTGAAGGTCTCCGAAATCTCCGGCGGCATGGCACGGCGCGTGGCGCTGGCCCGCGCCGTGGTGCTGGAGCCCGAACTCATCCTGTACGACGAGCCCTTCGCCGGGCTGGACCCGATCTCGCTGGGCATCACCGCCCGCCTGATCCGCAGCCTTGCCGACCGGCTGGGCTGCGCCTCGGTGCTGATCACCCACGACGTGCAGGAATCGTTTGCCATCGCGGACCAGGTCTACCTGGTGGGCCGCGGCCAGCTGGCCGCCGCCGGCACGCCGCAGATGCTTGCCGCGTCGCCGGACCCCTACGTGCAGCAATTCCTCAAGGGCCAGCCCGACGGTCCGGTCGCGTTCCAGTATCCCGAAACGCCCGCCTTCCAGAAGTGGCTGTCGCAACAGAAAGGGCGCAAAGCATGAGCGCTTCCAATAACGCCATCGCCGGACTGGGCCACTGGGTGCGCGCCCGCGTCGCCGGCATCGGCTACTTCACCCGATTCTTCGGCGCCATGCTGGCGCGCAGCGGCATCGCACTGTCGCGGCCGCGCCTGGTGTCGCAGCAGGTCCACTTCATCGGCAATTATTCGCTGCTGATCATTGCCGTCTCCGGCATGTTCGTGGGCTTCGTGCTGGGTCTGCAGGGCTATTACACGCTGAACCGCTACGGCTCCGAGGAGGCCCTGGGCCTGCTGGTGGCCCTGTCGCTGGTGCGCGAGCTGGGTCCCGTGGTCACCGCGCTGCTCTTTGCGGGCCGCGCCGCCACCTCGCACACCGCCTATATCGGCCTTATGAAAGCGGGCTAACAGCTGTCGGCCTTGTAAGACATGGCCCTCGACCCGGTACGCCGGGTGCTGGTGCCCCGCCTGTGGGGCGGCATCATCGCCATGCCCATCCTGGCGGCGGTGTTCTCCATGGTGGGCATCCTGGGCGGCTGGGTCGTGGGCGTGCTGCTCATCGGCGTGGACGCGGGCGCCTTCTGGTCGCAGATGCAGAACGGCGTCGATGTATGGAAAGACGTCGCCAACGGCGCCATCAAGAGCGTCGTATTCGGCGTCACGGTGACGCTGGTGGCGCTTTATGAAGGCTGGCAGGCCAAGCCCACTCCCGAAGGCGTTGCCCGCGCCACCACGCGCACCGTGGTCGTGGGCTCCCTGGCGGTACTCGGGCTGGACTTCCTGCTCACCGCCTTGATGTTTGGAAATTGATACGGATCGATCATGTCACGCGAAAAAACCGACTTCTGGGTAGGCCTGTTTGTATTGCTCGGCGCGATCGCGCTTGGATTCCTGGCGTTGCGCGCCGGCAACTTGAGCACGTTTTCCTTTGCCCCGACCTATACCGTGACCGCCAACTTCGATAACGTAGGCGGCCTCAAGGTGCGTGCGCCGGTCAAGAGCGCCGGCGTGGTGGTGGGCCGGGTCACGGGCATTTCCTTCGACGACAAGACGTTCCAGGCGATCGTCTCGGTCGATCTGGAAACGGCCTACCAGTTCCCCAAGGACTCGTCGGCGTCCATCCTGACCTCCGGCCTGTTGGGCGAGCAATACCTGGGCCTGACCGCCGGCAGCGAAGAAGATAACTTTACCGACGGCGGAAAAATCCGCTATACACAAAGCGCCGTGGTCCTGGAGCAGCTGATCAGCCAGTTCCTGTACGGGTCGGCCGAAAAGCAAGGCACGACCGCCGCGCCGGAATCGGCCCCGAAGGCGCAGGATTAAAGGCGCGGCGCCATCAAGCCGTTACAACGCTGCGTCTCGCCGTCGCGATAACAAAAGAATTGTTGATAGGGATACCCGGATCATGAATAAGAAAGCTATTTCCCGAATTGCCACCGTCGCAGCGGCGGGCGCGCTGATGGCCGGTTGCGCCGCCCCGAAGAATCCGGACCCGCGCGACCCCTGGGAAGGCTTCAACCGCGGCGTCTACCAGTTCAACGACACGGTCGACCGCGCGGTGTTCAAGCCGGTCGCGCAAGCCTACACGTTCGTGACGCCGCAGCCCGTGCGCAGCTGCATCCACAACATTTTCAGCAACGTCGGCGACCTCTGGTCCGGCACCAACAGCTTCCTGCAGGGCCGCGGCCACGACTTCGTCAACACGCTGGGCCGCTTCCTGTTCAACACGACAATGGGCGTGGGCGGCTGCTTCGACGTCGCTTCGGCCAATGGCGCGCGCAAGATCCCCAACGACTTCGGCACCACGCTGGGCGTCTGGGGCTTCAGCCAGGGTCCGTACCTGGTGCTGCCGTTCTTCGGCGCCTCCAGCGTGCGCGATGGCGTCGGCCTGGCAGGCGACTTCTACGGCACAACCTACGGTTACATGGGCGTCGACTCGATCGACAACATCCGCCTGCGCAATTCGCTGTGGGGCCTGCGCATCGTCGACACGCGCGCCAGCCTGCTCGACACGACCGACACCATCGACCGCGTGGCGCTCGACCCGTACAGCTTCGTGCGCGACGCCTTCCTGCAACGCCGCGCCGCCATGGTGCTGGGCCACCGCGTGGATGACGAAGGCTCGCTGCCCAACTACGAAGACGACGGCGACGACACCCCCGCCGCGCCCGCGCCGGCCCCCGTGCCTGCGCCGCAACCCGCGAACAAGTAAGCTGAGGCCTTGCGCTTTCGGTACTGAAGGAGATTTGATGCGATTTTCCATACCCTCCCTGCTGCAGCGGCTGGTGTTCACGGGCCTCCTCGGCCTGGCGGCCGCCACGGCCGCGCACGCCAAGCCGGACCCCAACGGTCCGCCCGAGCAGTTCGTCCTGGCTGCCGCCAACGAGGCCCTCGGTGTCCTGAAGTCCGACGGCGCGCTGCGGGCCGGCAACACCGCCCGCGTCAACGAAGTCGTCGACCAGCACATCCTGCCGTACGTCAACTTCCAGAAGACCACGCGTCTGGCCGCCGGCCGCTACTGGCGCCAGGCCTCCGACCAGCAGAAAACCGCCCTGGCCGAAGCCTTCCGCGGCACGCTGATCCGCACGTACAGCGGCGCGCTGACCCGCGTCACGTCCAGCACTACCATCACCGGCCTGCCGTTCCGCGGCGATCCCAAAGCCGACGACGTGGTCGTGCGCACGCTGATCAGCCAGTCCAACAGCCAGCCGGTGGGTGTCGATTACCGTCTGGAAAAGACTGCGCAGGGCTGGAAGATCTACGACATGAACGTCGAAGGCATCTGGCTGATCGAGAACTACCGCAACCAGTTCGCCCAGCAGATCAACCAGAATGGCATTGACGGCCTGATCCAGGCGCTGAACCAGCGCAACAAGTAAAAATCCGCTCAGGCTTCGCTCGGCCCGGCGCGACCCCTCGGGGGTCCGCCGGGCCGATTGTTTTGGGGACGCAACACCCTGCCGCCCCCATCGCCACCGGGGCCATCCCAGGTTCCCGGCACATCGCGCTTATATAATGGTCAATTCGCTCTTTTCGGGCCATCTCCCCCCGTCATGTCCGCCGTCAGCCTAGAAAACGTCTCCAAGATCTACTCGCCGCGCCACCGCGGCTGGCAGAAGCTGCTCGGGCGCACGCCCCGTCCGGGCTTTCAGGCGCTGGACAACGTCAGCCTGAATATCGAGCACGGCGAATTCTTTGGCCTGCTCGGCCCCAACGGCGCGGGCAAGACCACGCTCATTTCCATTCTGGCGGGCCTCGCGCACGCCACCGCGGGCCGCGCCACCGTCTGTGGGTACGACGTCGTGGCCGACTACAAGTCGGCGCGGCGTGCGCTGGGCGTCGTGCCGCAGGAATTGGTCTATGACCCGTTCTTCACCGTGCGCGAAACGCTTCGCATCCAGTCCGGGTATTTCGGCCTGCGCAAGAACGACGACTGGATCGACGAGATCCTGTTCAACCTGGGCTTGGCCGACAAGGCCAATTCCAACATGCGCGCGCTGTCCGGCGGCATGAAGCGCCGCGTGCTGGTGGCGCAGGCGCTGGTGCACCGGCCGC
>CBHWAL010000437.1:0-4269 GCA_966111495.1 uncultured Achromobacter sp.
CGGGCGGCGTCATGCTGACCGTGGTGGACGGCGTTGAGCAGTTGCAGACCTTCTTTGGACAGTATCTGCCACAGGTCGCCATTGCGGCGGCCGCGCCCTTTGCGATCTTCGCCGTCATCGCGTTCTGGGACGTGCCGACCGCCCTCGTCTTCCTGGCCGCCGCGCTCTTCGCGCTGTTCGGGCCGATGGCCGTGCACATGCTGGACCGGCGTGCCAGCCTGGCGCGCAGCCGGTCGCTCAATGAATTCGGCGAAGAGTTCCTGGATGCGGTCCAGGGCCTGCCCACGCTCAAGTCGTATGGCCAGGGCAAGGCCTGGGGCGAACGGCTGGCCGCCCGTGCGCGCAGCCTGTCCGACAACACGTTCTGGGTGCTGTCGGTCAGTCTGCTGACGCGCGGCATCAGCGACCTGGGCGTGGCGCTGGGCGCCGCGCTGGCGCTGACGCTGGGCGCCTGGCGCGTGACCACGGGCGACATGAGCGTCGAGGCGCTCTTGATCGTGCTGATGGCGGGCACCGAGATCTTCCGCCCGCTACGCGACCTGCGCGCGGTGCTGCACCGGGGCATGCTGGGCCAGTCGGCCGCGGCCAGCATCCACGCGCTGATGGACGCGCAGCCGCTGACGCCTGCCCCCGACACCCTTGCCGCGCAAGCGGGCCCTGCGCGCCTGGCGCCGACCATCGAATTCGACAACGTTGCGTTCGCGTACACGCCCGAACGCGCCGCTCACCGGGGCCTGGCGTTCCGCATTGCCGCGGGCGAACGGGTCGGCGTCGTCGGCCCCAGCGGCGCTGGCAAATCCACTATCGTGCGGCTGCTGCTGCGCGAATGCGTGCCGCAATCGGGCGCGGTCCGCGTGGGCGGGCACGACGTCAACGCGCTGGACACGCAGTTTCTCTTGTCGCACATCGCGCTGGTCAGCCAGGACATCACGCTGTTTCACGGCTCCATCGACGACAACCTGCGTCTGGGCCGGCCCGAGGCGACACCTGACGAGGTGCGCGCTGCCGCCCGCGCCGCGAACATCGACGACTTCATCATGGCGCTGCCCGACGGCTACGCCACGCGCATTGGCGAACGCGGCCTGCAGTTGTCGGGAGGCCAGCGCCAACGCGTGGCGATCGCCCGCGCCCTGCTGCGCGACGCGCCCATCCTGATTCTGGACGAGGCGCTGTCGTCGGTGGACACCGAAAACGAAGCGCTGATCCAGCAGGCGCTGGACCGCCTCATGGCCGGCCGCACGACGCTGATCCTGGCGCACCGGCTGGCCAGCGTGATCGGCGCCGACCGCATCCTGGTGCTGGACCAGGGCCGCGTGGCCGAAGCCGGACCGCATGCCGACCTGATGCGCGAGCAAGGGCTGTACTACCGGCTGATGCACGAACAGGCGGCCGCGCACCGCAACCCGGCGGCCGGCTCGCCGCCAGCGGCACAAGCGGGGCCCACGGCGATTGAACCCGACGACTGCAACGCCCCCGGCCCTGCCTTGCGGCCGATCGACGCCGATGCCGATCAGGTCGGCTGGCGCGCCACGCTGGGCACCCTGCTGTCGGTGGTGCGTCCGTGGCGCGGCACACTCATCGCGACCATTCTGTTGGGGGTGGCGCGCGTTGCCGCCTTCATCGGCGTGGGCGTGTTCAGCGCCCTGATCGTGGCTGCCATCCGCGACGGCGGCGATACCACCGCGCTGATCGTCGGCCTGTTGATCGCCGCGCCGCTGGCCGCCCTTTTCCATTGGCTGGAATCGTGGCTGGCGCATGCGATGGCCTATCAGCTCCTGGCCGACATGCGCGTCAAGCTCTACGACAAGCTCGAACGGCTGGCGCCCGCTTACCTGCTGCAACGCCGCTCGGGCGATCTGGTCGCGCTGGCCACGCAGGACGTGGAGATGGTCGAGTACTTCTACGCGCACACCATCGCGCCGGCCATCGTGTCCGTGCTGGTGCCGCTGTCCGTGCTGGGTTTCCTGGGGTTCTACAGCTGGCCGGTGGCGCTGGCGCTGCTGCCGTTCCTGGCCTATGCGCTGGTCTCTCCCGTGCGCGGCCGGCGCCGCGTCGACGCCCTGGGCGACAAGGCGCGCGAGGCACTGGGCGAAATGAGCGCCCACACCACCGACACGATCCCGGGCCTGGCGGACCTGACCGCCTTCCAGGCGACGGGCCGGCGCCGCGAGCAGTTCCTGAAGGTGGCCGATCACTATCGGACGCGGCGCTTGGCCATCCTGCGGGACCTGTCGCGTCAGACCGCGTGGTTTGAAATCGCGATGGGCCTGGGCGGACTTGCCGTGGCCGTCGTGGGCGCGCTGCAGGTACAGGCCGGTACGCTGGCGGCCGGCATGCTGCCGCTACTGGTGCTGATCGCGCTGGCGACGTTCCTGCCGGTGTCCGAGATCTCGCAGGTCAGCCGGCAACTGGCCGACACCATCGCCGCCACGCGCCGCCTGCACGTGGTGGCCAACGAACCCGAACCGGTCGTGGACGGTCCCCTGCCCGCGCCGGTGGCAGCCCACGGCCTGTCGCTCGCCTTCGAGCGTGTCAGCTTCGCCTACCCTGGCAAGCGCCAAGACACGCTGCGCCAGCTCAGCTTCACGGCGCCCGCCGGCGCCACGGTGGCGATCGTCGGCGCCTCGGGCGCGGGCAAAAGCACCGTCGCCAGCCTGTTGCTGCGCTTCTGGGATCCGCGCGAGGGCGCGGTCAAGCTGGACGGCGTGGACGTGCGTCAACTCCAGCTCGACGGCCTGCGCGAGCGCGTGGCGCTGGTCACGCAGGACACCTACCTCTTCAACGACACGCTCGAGGGCAACATCCGCCTGGCGCGTCCCGAGGCCAGCCGCGAAGACCTGATGCGCGCGCTGGAACAGGCCGCGCTGACCGACTTTGTTCAGCGCCTGCCCGATGGACTGGCCACGCGCGTGGGCGAACGAGGCATGCAGTTGTCGGGCGGCCAGCGCCAGCGCATCTCGATTGCACGCGCCTTCCTGAAGAACGCGCCGGTGCTGATCCTGGACGAAGCCACCTCGCATCTGGACACGCTGTCGGAAATGCAGGTGCGCGGCGCGCTGGACGTGCTGATGCGCCACCGCACCACGCTGGTGATTGCGCACCGCCTGTCCACGATTCGCGACGCCGACCTGATTCTGGTGCTCGACCGCGGGACGCTGGCCGAGTCCGGCACGCACGACCAATTGCTGCGCAAACAAGGTGTGTACGCACGGCTGGCAAGCCATCAGGGCGGGTATGCGTCCGCAGGCGCGGCGTCGCTGCCCGGCTAGCGGCCTCGCTCGCTGCGTTGAAAAAAACCGACATTGCATTCCGTCCCCACGCACGGCCCGTTGATTCGCCCACATCACTTGGATAGAATCGGCAGTTCGGGCCTCGCGCCCATTCCTTTTTTCCCCCTCACACACCGATAGGGAGGCCGCATGATGTACCCCATGCCGAACGCCGTCCCGCGCGTGTCTCCGCGACGCCATTAAGTCGTCGCCCGCGCGGCGCCATCGCCAGTTCCTTACCTGGCGACCGGTCCACCGTGCCCATCTGAACCCCTAACGCAGTTGCCCGCGCCCTTTTCGGCGCACGGCGTGTTTTCCCTCTTTCCTTACAAGGAACCTGGCGAGCCCTATCCCGCCAGGCCATGGCAATGGCTAGAAAAAAAATCGACTTTCGAGGACAGACCTTCAAGGATGTCCTGGGCTTTACCTTCCGCTATTGGGGCCGGCAACCGGTGCGCATCGTGGTCATCGTGGCGCTGGCGCTGTTGTCCGCCGTGGCCGACGTGCTGACCCCGATGTACGCCGGCCGCCTGGTCGACGCGGTGGCGTCGGGCGCAGCCGGCGACCAACTTGCCTGGAACGCCGCCATCACGGCCTTCTGGCTGCTGGTGGCGCTGGGCGTGGGCGGGACGCTGCTGCGCCAGGCCGTCTTCCAGAACATCATCACCTTCACCCTGAAGATGATGAACGGCATCGCCTCCAATGCCTTCTACCGCGTGCAGCGCTTTTCGACCGACTGGCACGCCAACAGCTTCGCCGGCTCGACGGTGCGCAAGATCACGCGCGGCATGTGGGCGGTGGACCTCTTGAACGACACGCTGGTGGTGGCGCTGCTGCCGTCGGTCGTCATGCTGGTGGGCGCCACCGCGCTGCTGGGCGCGCATTGGCCATTGATGGGGCTGGTCGTGGGCCTGGGTTCGGTGCTCTACATCGCCGTCACCGCGAAGCTATCGCTGGCGTACGTGGCGCCCGCCGCGCGGCTGGGCAATGCCTGGGATAC
>CBHWAL010000438.1:0-4263 GCA_966111495.1 uncultured Achromobacter sp.
CGCCGGGGCGGTTTTCCACGATGACCGGCTGGCCGAATTTGTTCGACAGTTGGGTGGCGAGCAGGCGGGCGACGGCGTCGGTGGCCCCGCCCGGCGTGAAGGGCACGACGATCTTGATGGCCTGGTCCGGGTACGCGGCATGGGCCGAGCCGGCATGGACGGTGGCGGCGAGCGTGATCGCCAACAGTGCGGTGCGGAATCTAGCGGTCATGAGGGGACTCGGTCAGGGTCAGGCGGTGGCGGAAGAGGGGACGGCTTGCTCGCGCACGGCAGCGCCGTGGTCTCCGAGGTCCCAGAACAGGCCGGCCATGATGGCCAGACCTTCGCGGGCGACGCTGCCCAGCAGATGCTCGTTTGGCGCGTGTTGCGCGCAGGCGGGGTAGGAGTGGGGCACCCATAGGGTGGGCAGGCCAAGCTGGTCGGCAAAGATATCGTTGGGCAGGGACCCGCCCAGGTTGGGCAGGAGCGCCGGGCGCTTGCCGGTGGTGCGTTCCAGCGAGGCGGCGGCCCAGCGCACCCACGGGCTGTCGGGCGACAGGCGCGTCGCGCCCGCCTGCATGCCGACGCGGACCTCGACGTCGTCGAATCCACCCTGGCGCAGGTGTTCGGTTACGTGCGTCTGCAACGCGCGCCAGTCGGTGCCGACCACGAAGCGCAACTGGCACCAGGCCACGGCCTCGGGCGGAATCGCGTTCACGGGCTTGGCCGGATCGCCCGCGCCGAAGGTCAGGACGTCCAGGCTGTTCCAGCCAAAGACCTTTTCGGGTGCGGACAGGCCGGGCTCGCCCCACCATGCGTTGATGTCCGGGTCGTCTTCGCCGCCGCCGACTTCCAGGTCGGCCAAGGCCGCAGCGACAGCAGACGGAATGGGGGGCGGGCGCAATCCGGGGACGTTGATGCGGCCCTTGGCGTCCACCAGCGAGCCGATGGCGTGCATCAGGCGGATGGCGGGGTTGGCCAGCAGCCCGCCCCAATTGCCCGAGTGATAGCCGCGTTCGCGGGCGCGCAGCTTCAGTTCGAAGTTGACGGCCCCGCGTGAGCCCATGAACAGCGTCGGCCTCGCGGCATTCAGTCGCGGGCCATCGCTGGCGATGAACACGTCGGCGGCCAGGAGGTCGCGCTGGTCCTCGCAGAACGCGGCCAGGCCGGGCGAACCCGCTTCCTCGCCCGTTTCGATGAGCCAGGTGGTGTTGAATCCCAGGTCGCCGCCGCGCGCGTCGATCACGCGCGCCATGGCCTCCAGATTGATCGAATGCTGGCCCTTGTTGTCGGCCGTGCCGCGTCCGTACCAGCGGTCGCCTTCGACCTGCAGGCGCCACGGGTCGCGGCCCGCTTCCCACTTGGCGGCGTTGCCGCGCACCACGTCGCCATGGCCGTACATGAGGACCGTCGGCAGTTGCGGCGCCTCGATGCGGCGGGCCACCAGGATCGGCAGATCGACGCCGGCCGGATTGGCGTGGACCTCACAGGAGAATCCCAACGCCGTCAGCCGCGGGACCAGTTCCTCGTTCAGGTAGGCGTGCTGCGCGGGTGCTTGGTCAGGCACTTCGCTTTCGGTTGCGAAGGCGACGCGGCGCGCCAGCGTCGATTGCAGGTCGCCGTTGTCATAGGCTTCTACGGCTTGGAAGATGGCTTTTTCGCGGGTCACGGCGGCTCCGGCTGCGGTCAGGAGGCACAAAGTTATTACGCTTCTTCGCGTGCCACAATTAGATATTTCGCACTTGAGCGTTGCCATTTCGGCATCGATAACGGAGTCATCCATGATTTCGCTGGGTCTCAGATATTTCCTGGAAGTCGCCCGCTGCGGCTCGATCGCGGGCGCGGCGTCGGCCCAGCACGTGGCGGCCTCCGCCGTCAGCCGCCAGATCGCCAAGCTGGAAGACAGCCTGGGCATCGTGCTGTTCGAGCGCCAGGCGCGCGGCATGGCACTTAGCGAGGCGGGCCGCCAGCTCGCGGCCTACGCCCAGGCTGCCGCGCTGGAGGCCGAGCGCGTCACCACCGACATCCGCCGGCGCAGCGCGCTGGGGGATGTGACCATCCGGCTGGCCTGCAGCGAAGGGTTCGCGCACCGTTTCCTGCCGATGTGCATGGCCGACTTCAAGCAGATGCGGCCCGAGGCGCGCTTTCACTTGCAGGTGGACCGCCCCGAAGAGGTCATTCGTCTGATTCTGGAAGGCCTGTCGCAAATCGCGCTGCATTACACCGTGGCGCAGGACGACCGCCTGAAGACGGAACTGCTGACGCGGGCGCCCGTATACGCGGTCATGTGCCGGCAGCATCCGCTCGCCAGCCGCCGCACGATCAGCCTGCGCGACCTGACGGACGTGCCGGTGTCGGTGGGCGACCCGGGCACCACCGTGCGGCAGCTTTTTGACGCCGGCTGCGCCAACGCGGGCCTGCACATCGAGCCGGCGTATGTGTCCAATCATTCGGCGGCGTTCCTGCCGATGCTGCCGGGCAGCCAGATCGTGGCCCTGTCGGGCTATCTGACGCTGTTGGGCGATCCGCAGGGCGCCGAGCTGGTTGCCGTGCCGTTCAGCAACCCGGAGATGCGCCAGCGCAGCATCCAGGCCGTGACGCTGCAGGGCCGCACCTTGCCGCCGTTGGCCAAGGCCTTCCTGGCCTTCATGGCGCGGCGGCTCACCGCCGCGCCACGGGCGCCAGAATCAGACTAGTCCCCCTCACACCGACCGCACGAACAGCGCGCGCAGCTTGTTCCAGAAATCGCCGCCCAGGACGAAAAAGCTGGCTACCAGCATGACGTCGCCCAGCAACTGGGCCTGCCATAGCCTTGGTCGGAACCCCGGCCAGATCTGGTCGACGTAAGGCTCCAGCATCGACGTCAACAGCGGCAGGATGAACATCACCATGCCGATGGCGTGGCGCACGGGGCCCACCTTTTGCACGGGCGCCAGCTTTTTGGCGTGACCGCCGATGATGGCCTTGAGCTGCTGGAACCCCTCTTTGCCCATGACGGCGATGCAGGTAATGAGCAGGACCTTGTTGGCGATGAAAATGGCGCCGGTCAACGCCGCGATGCGCGATCCGGGAATGTCCATCGCGGCGCCGATGGGGATCAGGAACCACAGCGCGAAGGCCAGGATGAAGATCCCGATTCCGCACTTGAAGCGCCAACCCATCGCCGGCGCGGGTTGATCAGGCATGTCTTGGACGGTCATGTCGGGCTCCTTTTCAGGGGTAAGGATTCAGGGCGGGTGGGCTTGCGCGGCGCGCGCGGCCGGGGTTCAAGCAACTGCAGCATCAGGCAGGCATACAGGGTGACGGCAATGAACAGTCCCATGCGCACGGCAAACGCCGTGTAGACGTCCTTGCCCGCCACGCTGTCCTGCACCGACTGGCCCAGCAGGATGATCAGCGTGATCAAGGTGTTCAGCCAGAAGCTGGGCGGATGCGGCGTGGGACTTAGCCGATACAGCTTTCTGGCCATCACCAGCGCGAACAGCAGCATCCACAGGAAGTACATCCACAGGCTGGGGAAGGGGCGCAGGGCCAGCCAGAACGCCACCGCAAGCAGGCCGGCCAGCAGCGTCGAACCCAGGATCTCGCGCGCCGCGCCATGCGCCGCCGTGACGCAGCTTTGGCGGCCCAGACTGACCGCCTTCAGGATGATGGGCATGTAGCCCAGCGGATCAGTCATCGCCAGCAGAAAGGCCGGCAGCACGACCAGGGCCGCGCGCAGCGCCATGCGCGTCGCCTCGGCGGCGGGCAGGACAGGCGGGGGCAGCGGCGCCGGCAGGCCGGGCGGTTCGGGAAACAGCGCGTGGCAGACGCCCAGCACCAGCGCGGCCAGCAGCAGGGCTTTGACCAACGCCTCGATCACCGTCACCGCCAGACCGAAGTCCAGGGTGCCTGCCGCCGAAATCATGGTCAGGCCGATGATCAGGAACGTCGACACCAGGTTGTTGCCGCCGCGCAGCCCGTGGCGGAATGCCAGGAACAGGCACAGGCCGACGATCAGCACCCCGCCGGCCGGGTAGTAGCGCAGCAGCGGGATCAGCAGCAGCCCGCTGCCCGTGGTGAACAGCGCCACGAGCGCCAGGCCCAGGCCCGCTTTCAACGACAGCGGCCGGTTCATCTGCGCCAGCAGGAACACCCCGAGCACCGGCGCGATCATCGGGATTGGCATATCCAGCCCGAAGCTGATGGCCAGGCACAGCGCCGTCCCCACACCCAGGCGCATGGCGCGCTGACCGCGGGGGTCACGCGGGGCGGGGATGGCGTCAGTAGGAATAGGAAAGCCAG
>CBHWAL010000439.1:0-4246 GCA_966111495.1 uncultured Achromobacter sp.
GGAGATCTGCGGGGCCGCCGAATTGCTGCCGCCCGGGCGGCGGCAATCGGCATCGGAGCCGTGGATCGTCGTGGCGGTGTGCGCTTGCGCGCGTGCGGAGAGCGGCTTGCGAATGGCGCTCGTCAGTTTGGGGGAGAGCGGTGATGGGCGGCGCGGCGACGAGCAGCCACAACTTCCCGACCCATACGCGCCGCCCATCGGGCACCAGATTTCAACTGACGATTACTGCCGTCTCTGCCTGAACCTGCCAAGGGCGTCTGCCGCTGCCGGTGTCTGACACCCTGGGTAGACGCACTTGGTATGAAGCGAATCTCACCAGGGTGTCAGACACCTCATTTGGTCTTACGAATTCGGAAGGTGCGGAAGGTGTCAGACACCCGACTTGGTCTTACGAATCTGCCGGTGTCTGACACCCTTGGGAGATGCACTTGGTATGACGCGAATCGCACCAGGGTGTCAGACACCTAGTGCAGAAGCAGCCACACGCGAAGCGACACCGCCCCGACGCAAGACGCCGCGTACGCCCCCGAAGGCCGCCCGCGCGGCCGGCCGGGGGCGGGCCCCGCAAGATTTTTCTCTCTCGCCCCACCGTGGGCAAGAACCTAAAGAACCCAACTCGCCCCGACGCCGGTAAGCTGAATCAACTGGAGCCCGTCGCAGCGGGGGCCGGGGTGCGCGGGGCGTGTAGATGCGCCCGACGGAATCCGAAGGCAGCCGCCGGAGGCGGCAACGAGGATGAGGACGGGGCAGTCCGGCGCGAAGGCTCCGGACCGCAATCGTAGCCCCGCGCACCCCGGCCCCCGCTGCGGCGGGCGTCTTAAGAACTCAACGCCAAACCCGCACCCACCAACACCCCCGCCCGCCAAAAAGACCGCCACCCGACTTGCCGCTACACCCCTCAATGCCCCCCACCCAAATAAGCCGCCACCACAGCCGGATCATGCTTCAACTTCTCCGCACTCCCATGCACAGAAATCCGCCCATTCTCCAGCACATACCCGTAGTCCGCGACGTTCAACGCCGCCGCCGCAAACTGCTCCACCAGCAGCATCGTCACGCCTTCCTCCTTGAGCCGCGCAATGATCCGGAACACCTCTTCCACCAGGATCGGCGCCAGTCCCATCGAAGGCTCGTCCAACAGCACCAGCTCCGGATTCAGCATCACCGCGCGCGCCATCGCCAGCATCTGCTGTTCACCGCCCGACAGCGTGCCAGCCAGCTGATCACGACGTTCCTTCAGCCGCGGAAACAGATCCATCGCCCGCCCCAGATCAGCCTGAACGTCACCCTTGGGCCGGCTACCTGTCAGACGCGGAAACGCGCCCAGCAACAGGTTGTCGGTCACCGATAGCGTTGGAAACACCCGGCGTCCCTCCGGCGAATGCGCCAGCCCCAGCCGCGCGATGCGATGCGACTCCATCCCATCGATCCGCTTGCTGCCCAGCGTGATCTCCCCCGCCGTCGGCCGGATCATCCCCGACAACGCCCGCATCGTCGTCGTCTTGCCGGCCCCGTTCGAGCCGATCAACGTCACCACCTTGGCTTTCGGCACCTCCATGCTGATGCCGTGCAGCACCTTTACTTTTCCGTAGCCTGCTTCCAGATTCTTGATCGATAGCATCTTCTTGTCCCCTTGGCGTCAGGCGGGCGCGCCGCCCAGATACGCCTCGATCACCTTGGCGTTGCTTTGCACTTCATTAGGCAGGCCCTCGGCAATCTTCTGGCCGAAGTCCAGCACCGACACGGTGTCGCACACCCCCATCACCACATCCATGTGGTGTTCGATGAGGATCAGTGTGATGCCGTGGTCGCGCACCTTGCGAATAATCGCCAGCAGCTCCACGATGTCCGGCGCCGTCAGGCCGGCGGCCGGTTCGTCCAGCAGCAGCAGTTGCGGATCCAGTGCCAGCGCGCGGGCGATCTCCAGCAGGCGCTGCTTGCCGTAGGGCAGGTTGCGCGCCTCTTCGCTGGCCAGCGATTCCAGGCCCACGAATTCCAGTAGCGCCATCGCCCGTGCTCGTGCGCCTTGTTCCTCGGTCTTCCATTTGGGCGTGCGTAGCGCAATGCCTGCGAGACCCGTCGTGAAGGTGTGATGCAGGCCCACCAGCACGTTCTCCAGCGCCGTCATTTCGCCAAAGAGTTGCACGTTCTGGAATGTGCGGGCGATGCCCGCTTCGGCGATGTCGGCCGGGGCCAGGCCGACGAGTGACTTGCCCCCGAACTCCACCGCGCCGGCCGTCGGCACGTAGATGCCGGTCAGCACGTTCATCATCGTGCTCTTGCCCGATCCGTTGGGGCCGATCAGGCCGTGGATGGTGCCGCGCTTGACGGTCAGATCGACCTCGTTCAGCGCCTTCAGGCCGCCGAACTGCATCAGTACGCTCTTGGCCGCCAGCAGGGTTTCGCCCTTGCCCGCGACGGCGTCCGGCACGGCGTCCTGTTCCTTCACCAGGTCCTTCTTCACCGCCAGCGCCGCGCGGCGCGTCGAGAAGAACAGGTTGCGCACGAAGCCCACGATGCCGTCGGGCAGGTAATACACGACGAACAGGATCATCGCGCCGAAGATGGTCAGGCGCCAGTCGGTTACGGCTTCCAGCCAGTACGAGAAGATGGCCAGCACGATCGTGCCGATCACCGGCACCGCGACCTTGCGCGGTTCGGTGCGGCCCTTGGAGATGGCCACCGCGCTGCCCACCGTCACCAGGATCGCCACGGCGAGTGCGATCAGGCGGAACGTGCTGATGTCGTCCAGCATCTTGGGCAGCAGCACGATGATCGAGGCGCCCAGCAGCGCGCCGGTGCGGCTCTTGCGCCCGCCCATGATGATGGCCAGCAGGAACAGGATCGTCAGTTCGAAGTTGTACGTGTTCGGCGAAATGTACTGCTCGGAATACGAATACAGTGCGCCTGCCAGGCCCGCGAAACCGGCGCTGATGACGAAGGCGATCACCTTGTGCCGGTACACCGACACACCCATGCAGTCGGACGCGATCGGGCTGTCGCGCAAGGCCTCGAACGACCGGCCCAGGTGCGACTTCAGGATGCGGTGCACCACGATCAGCGAGATCACCAGTAGCGCGGCGACCAGCCAGAAGTATTCGGCCTTGGTCAGCACGTGTCCGGCGATCGACGGCTTGGCGACCTTGATGCCCAGCGGACCTTCGGTCAGGAAGGTCATCTCGTTGATCAGGATCTGGATGATCGTGCCGAACGCCAGCGTCACCATCGCCAGATAGGGGCCGGTGACGCGGAGCGCCGGCAGCGCCAGCACCGCACCAAACGCGGCGGCGATGACGATTGCGGCGGGCAGCGTCAGCCAGATGGGAATCTGCAGGTGAAACACCAGCACGCCGGCCACGTACGAGCCGATGCCGAAGAGACCCGCGTGGCCCAGCGACACCTGGCCGGTGTATCCCACCACGATATCGAGCCCGAACAGCAGGATCGAATAGATCATGATGGTTTCAATCAGGTGCAGGTAATACGTGTTGGTCACGCCCAGCGGCACGGCGGCCAGGCAGGCCACGGCCACGATGGAAAGAAGAAGATGCAGGGGTTTCATCGCTTACACCTTCTTGATCGCGGTCTTGCCGAACAGGCCGGCGGGCTTGAATGTCAGAACGAGCAGCAGCAATACCAATCCCGGCACGTCTTTGTATCCCGTTGATAGATAGAACCCGGTGGTCGTTTCGGCGATCCCCAGGATCAGCCCGCCCACCACAACGCCCATCCCGCTGGACAGGCCGCCAATGATCGCGACGGCAAACGCCTTCAGGCCAAGCACCGCGCCCATCGTGGCGCCGGTCAGCGTCAGCGGCGCGACCAGCACGCCGGCGAACGCCGCGGTCAGCGACGACAGCGCGTACGAGAACGTGATGACCATGCCGGTGTTGATGCCCATCAGGCCGGCTGCGTCGCGGTCGTTGGACGTGGCGACAAAGGCTTTGCCGTAGATGGACTTGCGGTTGAAGATTTCGACCAGGATCATCATGCCCAGAGCGCCGAACACCACCAGCAGTTCCATCGGCAGCACGTTTGCGCCCAGCACCTGGATGGGCGCCTCGGGCAACGGCGAGGGGAAGCGCAGGTCGTCGCGGCCCCAGATGTTCTCGGCCACGTTCTTGAAGATGATGCCCAGCGCAATGGTGGCCATGATCCAGCCGAATTCCGATCGCGTCTTGATGGCGGGCCGCACGCCCACGCGCTCGACCAGCGCGCCCTGCGCGAAGCCGAAGATGCAGACGAT
>CBHWAL010000440.1:0-4231 GCA_966111495.1 uncultured Achromobacter sp.
GCCAGGTCCTGTTTCCGCAGGACAACCCCACCGTCGCGCTGCTGGCGGCCCTGGGCGCGCTGGCCGTGGGCTTCATCATCCGGCCGCTGGGCGCGGTGATGTTCGGCTACCTGGGCGACAAGCTGGGCCGCAAGTACACCTTCCTGATCACCGTCGTCATGATGGGCGGCGCCACCGTGCTGATCGGCTGCCTGCCCACCTACGAGACGGCCGGCCACCTGTCCTGGATCCTGCTGCTGACGCTGCGCATCGTGCAGGGCCTGGCGGTCGGCGGCGAATACGGCGGCGCGGTGATCTACGTTGCCGAACACTGCGAACCCCGCCGCCGGGGGCTCCTGACCGGGTGGATCCAGATCACCTCGTCGGCCGGCCTGATCCTGTCGCTGGTCGTCATCCTGCTCGTGCAGGCCTCGATGAGCGCCGAGGACTTCCGCCAGTGGGGCTGGCGCCTGCCGTTCATCCTGTCGATCGTGATGTTGGCCATTTCGATCTACGTGCGCGCCAAGCTGCACGAATCGCCGGTCTTCACGCGCATGAAGCAGCAGAACCGCCTGTCGAAGAACCCGGTCAAGGAAACGTTCGGCCAATGGCCCAGCCTGCGCCTCGTGCTGCTGGCGCTGATCGGCGTTACCGCCGGCCAGGGCGCCACGTATTTCACGGGCCAGTTCTACGTGATGATCTTCCTGCAGCAGGCCGTGCAGCTTGACCAGACCACCGTCTACCGGCTGATCCTGATCGGCTTCATCATCGGCGCGCCGACCTTCGTGCTGTTCGGCTGGCTGTCCGACAAGGTGGGCCGCAAGTGGATCATGATGGCCGGCCTGTTCATCGGCGCGGTGGGTTACCACGCGATGTTCAACGTGCTGCTCAATGCCGGCAATCCGGCGCTGGCGCAGGCGATGCAGACCACGCCCGTCAGCGTGCATGCGGACACCCGTGGCGGCGCCTGCGACTTCGGGCTGCAGGCGGCCATGATCGGCAGCCATGCCGACCACAAGAAGGTGTGCGTGCAGGCCAAAAAATTCCTGGTCGGCAAGGGCATCAACTTTGAATATGCCGCGCCGATCCCAGGGCAGGAGATCGCGATGAGCGTGGGCGGCGTCACCGTCAACGGCTTTGACCGCGCGGCCTACGCCAAGGCGCTGACGGCGGCCGGCTATCCGGAGAAGGCGGATCCCGCGCGCATCGACCGCGCCACCATCATCCTGATCCTGGTGCTGATGACCGCCGTCGTCGCGATGGTCTATGGCCCGGTCGCGTCCTATCTGGTTGAATTGTTCCCGGCGCGCATCCGCTACACGGCGCTGTCGTTCCCGTATCACATTGGCGCCGGCATTTTTGGCGGTATCGTGCCCTTTACCGCCACGTACCTGGCGCAGGCCAGCGGCAATATCTTCGGCGGCCTGATGTATCCGGTGGTGGTGATGGTGGTCGTGGGCGTCATCGGCAGCTTGCTGCTGCCCAACACGCGTGCGAAGGCCATCGACGAAGATCCGGCCCACTGACAATAACGAGACAAAAAGGAAGCGAGCATAGATATGTCCATGCAAAAGACCTTCAAGGCCGCCGTCATCCAGGCGGCGTCCATTCCCACCGACAGCGTGGCGTGCGCCCAGAAGGCCGCCGGACTGATCCGGCAGGCGGCCGAGCAGGGCGCCCGCGTGCAGGTGTTTCCGGAGGCCTTCCTGGGGGGATATCCCAAAGGCAATTCCTTCGGCGCGCCCATCGGGATGCGCAAGCCCGAGGGCCGCGACGCCTTTGCCGCCTACCATCAGCAGGCCATCCGCCTGGACGGCGAAGAGGTCGCGCTGGTGGCGCAGGCAGCGGCCGATACCGACAGCTTCGTGGTCATGGGCTGCATCGAAGCCGACGGCGGCACGCTGTACTGCACCGTGCTGTACTTCAACGGCCAGGCTGGCCTGGCGGGCAAGCATCGCAAGCTGATGCCGACTGCGGGCGAACGCCTGATCTGGGGCTTTGGCGACGGTTCCACGATGCCCGTCATCGACACGCCCTACGGCAAGATCGGGGCGGTGATCTGCTGGGAAAATTACATGCCCATGCTGCGCATGTACATGTACAGCCAGGGCGTGGCGCTGTACTGCACCCCCACCGCTGATGACCGGGACACCTGGGTGCCCAGCATGCGTCACATCGCGCTGGAAGGACGCTGCTACGTACTGACGGCTTGCCAGCATCTGCGCCGCAGCGCCTACCCCGACGACTTCGAATGCGCACTGGGCGACGCACCGGACACGGTCCTGATGCGCGGCGGCAGCGCCATCATCGGTCCGCTGGGCGAGGTGCTGGCCGGCCCGGATTTCTCGGACGAGACCATCCTGTACGCCGACATCGAACCCAACCAGATCCTGCGCGGCAAGTACGACTTCGACGTGGCCGGGCACTATGCCCGTCCCGACGTCTTCCAGCTTCAGGTGGACACCCGCGAAAAGCGCGCCGTCTCGGCCACGGGCGCCGCCGCCGGGCAGCAGGAGGTCTGATCAATGCATTTCGATTTCAACGCCTTGCCGGCGCAGACGGTCTACAACATCCTCACCTCGACCGTCACGCCGCGCCCGATCGCCTGGGTCACCACCGTGTCGGGCAAAGGCGTGGTCAACGCGGCGCCCTTCAGCTTCTTCAACGTGATGGGGCATCAGCCGCCGACGGTCGCGATTGGCCTGATGCGCCATGCCGGCGGGGAGTTCAAGGACACCGGCGCCAACATCATCGAGAACGGCGAGTTCGTGGTGAACCTGGTGCCGGAATCCCTGGTCCGCGAAATGAACCAGACTTGCGCCGATTACCCCGCCGACGTGGACGAGATGGCCGCGGCCGGTTTGACCGCGCTGCCCGCCACCCATGTGCGTCCGCCGCGCATTCAGGGCAGTCCGGTGTCGCTGGAGTGTGTCAGCCAGGCAACGGTCGTGACCGGTCCGCGGCAGATTGTGGTTATCGGGCGCGTGCTGGGCGCGCACGTCGAAGACGCCTATGTGCGCGACGCCGAACGCGGGCACGTGGACACGCCCGCGCTTGGCCTGATTGCCCGCATGCACGGCGGCGGCTGGTATGCGCGCAGTACGGACACGTTCCAGCTGGCGCGGCCGACGTCGCCGGCATAAGGTTCCGCGGCCTTCGGGCCGCTTTTTTTTGCCTGAGTTTTGCCGGTGAATTTGGTCACCGGTAGCGGCTTTTTTACAACGCTGCCGTCGCCTTTCACGCAATGCGAAGAGATTGCGTCAATAACGCCTTCATTTCCCCCGATGCCGCCCAAATCCGGACTGCTAGCATCCGTTCGACCGTCGCGAGAACCCTCGAGAATCCGAACTCTCCGCCGGCAATTTCAGACACAACGGACACCATAATTGGGGGCGGATAACCAGGGGCTTGCGAGCATCTGGCTTGATTTGGCGGCGGCGCAATCCCGCCGCCGAGGCATCCGCCCGAGCACGCATTCACACTCGCCCTGGAAGCCGCCGGAGGCAGTATGAAAAACATGAAGCTTGGAACCCGCCTTGCGGGTGGTTTCGCCATCTTGCTGGCCATGATCATGGTCATGTGCATCGTCGGGCTTGTCAGCCTGGCCAACATCAACGACTCGGTCGAAACGCTGACGCAGCGTTCCCTCACGAAGGAACGTCTGATCAACGACTGGGCGCGCAACATCCAGTCCGGCGTCACCCGGACCACCGCGATCGCCAAGAGCGCCGACGCCAGCCTGGCAGGCTTCTTCACCGAGGAAGCCGCGGCATCGACGCGCAACTCGTCGGCCTTGCAGCAGAAGATCGAACCGCTGATCGAAAGCGACGAGGAAAAGGCGCTGTGGCAGGGGATCAGCAAGGCCCGTGCAGATTACCTGCGTACCCGCGACGGCATCTTCAAGGCCAAGCAGGAAGGCAACGTGGACGCCGCCAACAAGATCTTCACGCAGGAGTTCCTGCCCGCCACGCGCCAGTTCATCGACAACATCAATCGCCTGTCTGAACTGCAGCGCGCCGATATCGACGCGCGTGCCACGGACATCGAAGCTTCCTACGGCACCGCCAACCTGTGGATGATCGTGATCGGCTCTATCGCGGTGGTGTGTGGCCTTTTGATGTCCGTGCTGCTGACGCGCAGCATCACCCGCCCGCTGTCCGACGCTGTGCGCGTCGCGCGCACGGTTGCCTCGAACGACCTGACCAGCACCATCGTCGTGCGCTCGCGCGACGAGATCGGCCAGTTGATGGCG